>CALVXV010000001.1 GCA_944371685.1 uncultured Bacilli bacterium
AGAAGTAGCTAGTGAAATTATCGATTTAATTACAACTTATTGTAGTGGCAAAGTTAAAATCATCTATAAATAATTTTGACAAAATATTTATTCAATTATAATTTATAATATTTAGGTATTAATTTTAT
Source organism: uncultured Bacilli bacterium (assembly GCA_944371685.1). Classification (GTDB taxonomy): domain Bacteria; phylum Bacillota_I; class Bacilli_A; order RF39; family UBA660; genus Coprosoma. The sequence continues at coordinate 129 of CALVXV010000001.1, forward strand.
AAAAATATCGCAAACTAAATATAGAAAAATGGTAAAAAAAAGTAAAGTAGTTGACAAAAAACGTTGTCAAACTAAAAAGCGTCTGCTATAATTAATAATAGAATGGAGGGGTTTGTATGGATAAGCTACAAATACTTAAAGTCAAAAAATCCAATGGGGAAGAAGTAGAAGCTGAAGTATTGCTTTGCTTTGAACTAGAAAAAACAGGAAAAAAATACATCTTATATACTTTTAATGAAATAGATGACAAAGACATGGAAACAATTCATGCAGCTGTTTTAAATGAAACTGATGAAGGATATCAATTAGATAAAATTCCAGCTGATGAATGGAAAGATGTTAAAGAAGTAATGCGTGAAATTATTAGAAATGAGGAGTGATTATAATGGACGAAAATAAAGAAATACAAGCAAAATTAAATGATGACAACTTAATAAAGTTAAGCCATAAGAGAACGGGAGCCCTAAAAAAACTTTTCAAAAAAGTCATGAATGGAGCAGTTACTGTTGTCTCTCATGTTCCAGGAGCCAAATTCATTGTTCCTAAGATAACTGAAAAAATTGGTCAGATTAAAGAAAATGTCCTTGAGTCTCAAATGTCAGATGAAGCGTTAACTCCAAAGCCAGTTTTAGACGTGAAAGAACCTGTTAAAACACCAGAACCAAAACCGGTTACACCTGTTCAAGAATCTGAAAAACAAACAGAGTCATCTCAAAGTACATCAATTCCGGAGACAACTATTTTTGGAACTCCAGTATCTGTAGAGCCAGAACATAGTCCTATGACTACAGAAAATGAAGACTTTAAAGAACCAGAACAAGAGAAAAAGCCTATAAAAACTATCTTCCCTAAAAAATTGTTGGCTAGTAAGCCAAAAATAGAAACTGCACCTATAACTGAAGAAAAACCACTTAAAGTGGCTGAACCAACAGTTCAAGAATCTACACCAATTGACTTAAATATACTTGGATCTATTAATGATACAGATATTAACAATAAAGTTGAAGAAGAACAAAAAACACAAGTATCAGATAATGACCACTTAAAAGAATCTAGAAAACAGTATGGTGACTTAATTAAATTTAACACATGGCAAGAATATTTTCATTCATTCTCTAAAGAGGAAGTTGAAAAGAAAAACGAAGATGGTACTATGCTTAAAGGAACAGACTTTATCAGTATCAGATTAGACCAAGCTGAGACTATTAAAAGAATCACACAGGCTGAAGAAACTGAACGTCAGGCCACTATTAGTAGTTTAAAAATTGAAATTGAAGATAGAATCACAAAAGTTCAAGCAAATAGGGATAAGGTTGCAGAATTAAAACAAGAAATTACTGCTCGCAATAAAGAAACTGCTGAATTAAATGCAGAAAATAAAAAGGCTCGTATTCAAGTAAATTCTTTGAATAATGAAAGTAAAGAAGCTAATGATAAAATTGATGAAATGGATGACATTATTGGTCAATTAACAGACCCCGATTATCAACCAAAGAGAAAAGCAGAAACTAAAAAAGTGGATTCTAAGACATTAGCAGCCAGAAAAAGAGTCAACGAAATTACTAAGGAATTAGAAAAAGAACTTGAAGATAATAAGAAAAAAGATGAGATAGCAAAAGTGTCTGCTGGAAGTAAAGCTGCTGCAAAAAAAGAAGTAGCCAAAGCTAAAAAAGCTACTAAAACAGTAGAAATCGACGCTCCAAAGGTCAAAAAAACAACTACCACAAAAGAAATTAAACCAAAAGTAGTAGTACCTCAAGTACAAGAAGCTTCATTAGCAGATGAACTAGCCGATTTTGATAATGAAAAGGTTGAAACTCCAAAATCTGTAGTATTGGAATCAACTAACCCAGATTATCCAGGCACTTTTACAGTTGGTAATAGTGGATTAAGTGCTAGCTGGAAAAATTCACCTATGACAAAAGAAGACTTTAATATGGGCTTTGATAATGATACTAGAGCTAAAATTGGACAAGAAGCTTATGATAAATTTTTAAATAGTGATGGTTCATTATCTTTTGATGAAGCTAAAGATCAAGTTGCTGAGCAATACACTCAATCTAAAGGTAGAACAAAATAAATAATTTTACGTAAAAAGATTAATAGCACCGAGTACTTTTCGGTGCTTTTATTGTAATTTCACTAGCACTATGCTATACTATAGAAGTAGGAGGAGATAAGTTTGGAACAATGGGTAGTATGGTTAATTATCGTTATTTTACTTGCTTTAATTGAAATCACAACAATTAATTTAACAACCGTTTGGTTTGTGGCTAGTGGTATTTTAGCCCTTATAGTTTCTTTATATGTCGATAATTATATACTTCAATTTGGTATTTTTGTTATAGTTGGCGTCATATTATTAATTACCACCAAACCATTTTTAACCAAATTTATAAAACAACATAAAGTTAGAACTAATGTTGATAGGATTATTGGTATGACAGGTGTTGTTACTGAAAAAATAGGTAAAAATGAAGATGGAGAAGTCAAAGTCGACGGAAAAAAATGGACAGCTTATGCAGATAAGGCTATAAAAAAAGGTGATTTGGTTAAAATATTGGAAATAAAAGGGGTAAAAATAAAAGTTGAAAAGATAGGAGAGTAATATGTCAGTACTTATTGTTATTTTAGTTTTAGTTTTAGTTATTGTGATACCAAATATTAAAGTGGTACCACAATCTATGTGTTATATCATTGAACGTTTAGGTTCTTATTATGCAACTTGGACAAATGGACTTCATGTGAAGATTCCTTTTGTTGATAGAGTTGCGGGAGTTATTAGTTTAAAAGAAAAAGTAAAAGATTTTCCACCACAACCAGTTATTACTAAGGATAATGTAACTATGCAAATAGATACTGTTGTTTATTTTCAAATAACTGATCCAAAATTATATACATATGGTGTTGAAAATCCGATTAGTGCTATTGAAAATTTAACAGCTACTACTCTTAGAAATATTATTGGTGAATTGGAATTAGACCAAACCTTAACATCTAGAGATATTATTAACTCTAAAATGCGTTCTATACTAGATGAAGCAACAGATCCTTGGGGAATAAAAATTAACCGTGTCGAAGTAAAAAATATTTTACCACCTCATGATATTCAAGAAGCCATGGAAAAACAGATGCGTGCTGAAAGAGAAAGAAGAGAAAAAATTCTTCAAGCCGAAGGCGAAAAGAAGTCAAGTGTTTTAATTGCTGAAGGTAATAAAGAAAGTTTAATTTTGCAAGCTGAGGCCGCTAAAGAAGCGCAAATTAAAAAAGCTGAAGGTGAAGCAGAAGCTATTTTAAAGCGTAGTCAAGCCGAAGCTGAAGCTATAAAAAATTTAAAAGAAGCTGGAGCTGATAAGTCAGTTTTAACCTTAAGAAGTTTTGATGCTTTAGCTAATATGGCTAATGGTCAAGCCACTAAGATAATTGTGCCTTCTAACTTACAAGATTTAGCCACTTTAGGAACAACTTTATCGGAAATGTTTAAAGATACTAAAAGCAAATAATTAAATTGTTTGCTTTTTTTGACATTTTTTTGAGTAGCTTTTTTTTAAAATATATTTAGGTGATAAAAATGACTTATAAATATCATATCTATGATGAAATAATAACTATTTATTAGTATATTTACAGAAAATTATCCATAAAATTATATGGGTGATATCATGTTTAAAGATTTACGTGATTATATTTTAGAAAATGAATTTAAAATAACTATTTTTACAAATAAAATTGATATTTTAAATTATTTAGAAATTGATCATTTTGATGATGTTAAAATTATTGTAAGATTTACAAAAGGATTAGTAATTATTAAAGGTGATAATCTAACAATTTCAAAATTGCTTAATGATGAACTTTTAATTTTAGGAAATATTAAAAGTATTGAGTTTCAATGATTGATAAATTAATTAGTAAAGTTTCCTTAAATATAAAAGGAAAAAATATTAATAGGTTCATCAAAAAATTAAGGCATCAAAAAATCGAGATTTTATCCATTAAATATAAAGATGCAAATCAAGCTGATATCATCATTTATAAAAAAGATTATGAAACTGTTTTAAAAATAAAAAGTATTTATGAGATAGCAGAGTTAGATGTTTTTGGATTAATTAAAATTAAAAGAAAACTAAAATTGTCCAAGCATCTAATAATTATAACTGTAATTATGTTTATTTTATTTTTGATTTTAACTCATGTAATTTTTGATGTTGAAGTTATACATTCAAACAAAGAACTTAGAACTCTTTTGCTTAATGAGTTAAAAAAAGATGGTATTAAAACCTTTTCGTTAAAAAAATCATATGATGAGATAAATAAAATTAAAGAAAAGATTATGAATAAATTTCCAGACCAAATAGAATGGTTAGAAATTGAAGAAAATGGGACTAAATATACAGTTAGAGTGGAAGAAAGAACTATTATTACTAAGGATGATAATAATACACCAAGAAATATAGTAGCTAAAAAAGATGGTGTTTTAAAAAAAGTTATTGCTAAAAAAGGTGATATCGTTAAGGATATGAATGATTATGTTAAAAAAGGTGACTTAATTGTAAATGGTGAACTTATCTTTAATGATGAAGTAAAAGGAAAAGTCAAAGCTGAAGGTGAAGCTTTTGCGGAAGTTTGGTATGTCACTAAAACGGAGTATCCAATGTTTACTTTTAAAGAAGAAAAAACTGATAACATTAAAAATGTTTATGCAATTAAATTTTTAAATCATACTTTTGAATTAACTTTTAATAAATTTAAAACTAAAAAAATAGAAGAACAAGAAATTTTAAAACATAATTTAATTCCATTAAAAATAGTTAAACAAAAACAAACTGAAACCAAAGTGACTGATGAGATTTTAACTGTTGAAGAAGCTATTTCTAAAGCTAAACAAAAAGCTGAAACAGATATTAAGAAAAAACTTTCGAAAGGAGAATACATCATTCGTAGTAAATATTTGAAAAGTACCGTCAAAGAGAGTATAGTAGAAGTAGAAATGTTTTTCGCCGTTTATGAAAACATTACTGACTATGCAGAAATAGGGTGATGTAGATGATTAGAAGAAGTTTGCTTGAAATATTAGGTCAGGTATGGCCAACCATCCTAATTAGTAGTGTTATTGCTGTAAGTATGCGTTTAGTTTATTTAATTAAAAACAAACAAAAAATAGTTTTCTATAAAGAACTACTTTCGTTAATTTTTATAATTTATGTTCTATGTTTATTCTACGTTGTCACGTTCCAAGATGTTGGATGGTCTAGTTCTAACTTTATTCCTTTTAAAGAAATGTTTAGATATAGTTTGGGAAGTAATTTATTTATAAAAAATGTTTTGGGCAATATTATCATGTTTGTTCCATATGGATTTTTTGTGTCATATTATTTAGATTTAAAAAAGCCTTGGTCTGTCTTTTTCTTAATTTTACTTGTATCTGCTTCAATTGAAACTACACAACTGTTAATCGGCCGAGTATTTGATATTGATGATATTATCTTAAATCTTATTGGAGGAATGTTGGGATTTGGAATATATAAACTTATAAATATTATAAATAACCATCTTCCTGCAGTATTGAAAAATCCTATAGTTTATAATATAATTATAGTGTTATGTAGTATTTTAATGGCTATGTATATGTTTAATTTAATAGAATTAGGAGTATAATCATGAATAATTATGAAGTATTTAATGAAACCGATGAAAATATTGATATCGATGAAGAAAAAAAAATAATTGATTTTGCTTTAAAACATGAAAATTTAAACAATGTAACATTTAACGTAATTTTTGTCGATAGTGATAAGATAACAAAGTTAAATAGAGATTATCGAGGTATTGATAGGGAAACCGATGTTATTAGTTTTGCCTTAGAGGATGGGGAGGCTAATATTAATTTTGAATTTGGTAGACTTTTAGGGGATATTTATATATGTGTTCCAAAAATGAAGGCTCAAGCGCAGGAATATGGACATAGTTTAGATAGAGAAATGGGATTTTTAACTATTCATGGACTACTTCATTTATTAGGTTATGATCATATGACAAAAGATGAAGAAAAAATTATGTTTGCAAAACAGGAGGAAATTTTAAATGCCTACGGTCTCAAGAGATGAATTAAAAAAAAGAGGAATACATAGATTATTTAAGAGTTTTTCTTACGCTATTGATGGTTTAAAATATGCTTTTAAATATGAACAAAATATTTTAGTGCATACATTAGCTATGATTTTAGTTATTATTGCTGGTTTTATATTTAAAATATCTTTATTTGAGTGGTTAGTACTTTTTTTAATAATAGGTTTAGTCATTGCTACCGAACTCATAAATACCAGTATTGAAGCGACTATTGATTTAGTGACAAAAGAAATTCATCCATTAGCTAAAATAGCTAAGGATACTGCGGCTGCGGCTGTTTTAGTTTTTGGTTTAACGGCTATTGCGATTGGATGTATTATTTTTATACCTAAAATTTTAGTATTAATAGGAGGATAAATATGCGTAGTGGATTTGTAAGTTTTGTAGGAAGGCCAAACGTTGGTAAATCAACTCTTTTAAATCAAATAATTGGTAGCAAAATTGCTATTACGTCAGATAAACCACAGACAACTAGAAATATTATTCAAGGTATTTATAATGATAATGATACGCAAATTGTTTTTGTGGATACTCCGGGTATTCATAAACCTACTCATAAACTTGGTCAAATATTAAATAGGGGAGCATATTACAGTATTGATGATGTCGATGTTGTATGTTTACTTGTAGATGCTCATGCTGGTTTAGGTAAAGGTGATAAGTATATTATCGAAAGGCTTAATGATATAAATAAACCGGTTATTTTAATAATTAACAAAATAGATGGTTTATCTAAAGACGAAATATTTTTAAAAATAAACGAATATAAAGATTTATATAATTTTGCTGAAATTGTGCCGATTTCTGCTTTGAAAAATAAAAATATTGACGAATTAATTAAAGTAATTAAGGATTATTTACCTGATAATATAAAATATTTTGATGAAAGTATTAAAACTAACAGAAGTATGCAATTTATGATTGCTGAGACAGTTAGAGAAAAAATTTTGTGGCTTACTAAAGAAGAAGTTCCGCATTCTGTAACATGTGTTTTGGAAAAGGTTTTAAAAGATAAAGATAAAAGTATTATTAATGTAGCGATTATTGTTGATAGAGATTCACTAAAAAAAATTATTATTGGTAAGCATGGTAGTATGATTAAGAAGATTGGTACTTTGGCAAGAAAAGATTTAGAGCAAGTTTTAGGTATGAAAGTATATTTAGAATTATATGTTAAAACGATTGAAAAATGGCGAGATAGAGAAAAGTATTTAAATGAATTTAATTTTAATGATTTTACTGAATAAAATATACTATAAATCATCAAGATAATAATGGGTGATACGAATGAATAAAAAGGATTTATGGAACTTGTTTAGATTAACAGGGAAAATAGAATATTATTTAAAGTATAAAGAAATAGAGGATAAGGATGAATTTAGAGGAAGTAACGGGAATAATTGTAAATGAGACAGCGTATGGTGAGACGAGTAAAATTTTAAATATCATTACTAAAGAAAAAGGTTTAATTTCTGTTATGGCTAAAGGATGTAAAAATATAAAAAGTCCTTTAAGAAGTGTTTCATCTAAATTAACCTATGGAACATTTATTATTTATTATAAAGAAAATAAAATATCTACATTAAAAGAAGCAAGTGTTTTAGATAATTTTAAGAATTTAAAAAAAGACATAACCTCAATTAGTTATGCGGCTTATATGCTAGAACTTAGTGAAGGTGTAATTAAGCAAAATAATAACCCACATATATTTGATTTACTTATTCAAAGCTTAGAGAAAATAAATGAAGGCTTTGATCCGTTAATTATTATGAATATTTTAGAGTTAAAATATTTAGAATATTTAGGGGTTATGCCTATTATTGATTCATGTGCCATATGTGGTAAAAAAACAGGAATTGTTACTTTATCTAGTTATCGTGGTGGTTATGTTTGTAAAGATTGCTATACAAATGAAAATATAGTGTCGGATAAAACAATAAAATTAATTAGAATGTTTTACTATGTAGATATTAAAAAAATATCTAAATTGGATATTAGTTTAAAATCTAAAAATGAGATTAATAGGTTTTTAGATGATTATTATTCAAGATATACTGGTTTATATTTGAAAAGTAAAAATTTTATTAAAAATTTACAGAAATTAGTAAACTAACTCTTGACTAAATTTAAATAAAAACATAAAATTAATATGGATATTGAAAGGCGATGATCTGTGTGGAAAGCAGGGAGTCATATATTATAAAGTGATTCTTCTAGGATAAATAAGGTGGAACCGCGGTCATACCGTCCTTATATATTACTAGGAGTTTTTGTTTTAGGAGGTAATTATGGAAAAATTAACTATGGAAAAATTAGTCAGTATTTGTAAGCAATATGGTTTTATCTTTCAAGGAAGTGAAATATATGGAGGCCTTGCTAATACTTGGGATTATGGACCACTTGGTGTAGAACTAAAAAATAATTTAAAGAAGGCTTGGTGGAAGAAATTTATTCAGGAAAGTAAGCATAGTTATGGTGTTGATGCGGCTATTTTAATGAATCCCAAAGTATGGGAAGCATCAGGTCATGTTCAAAATTTTTCAGATCCATTAATTGATTGTAGAGAATGTAAAGCAAGATGGCGAGCTGATAAATTGGCCGAAGAATATGATCATGAAATTGATGGCGATTCTATGAGTGATGATGAACTATATGATTATATTGTAAAAAATAACATCAAATGTCCGAAGTGTGGTAAATCAAATTGGACTAAGATTAGACAATTTAATTTACTTTTTGAAACAAGTAGAGGCGTTATTAAAGACGATTCATCTAAAGTTTATTTAAGAGGGGAAACTGCTCAAGGAGAGTTTGTTAATTTTTTAAATGTTCAAAAATCTATGAGAGCTAAATTACCATTTGGTATTGGTCAAATTGGTAAAGCTTTTAGAAATGAAATTACTCCAGGTAACTTTACGTTTAGAACGATAGAGTTTGAACAGATGGAACATCAGTTATTTTGTAATGGTGAAGATTCAATGAATTTTTATGAAACTTATAAACAAAAAGCTTGGAATTTTTTGATAAATTTAGGTATCAAAGAAGATGATATTAGGTTTAAAGACCATGAAAAATTAGTTTTCTATTGTAAAGCCGCTTGTGATATACAGTATAGATTTCCTTTTGGCTTTGATGAATTGTGGGGTACTCATCACAGAGGTACTTATGATTTATCTCGTCACGAAGAATATTCAGGTACGCCAATGCGTTATTTAGATCCCGATACTAATGAAAAAGTTTTACCAACTATAGTTGAATCAAGTGTTGGAGCGGATAGATTAACTTTAGCTATTTTATGTAATGCTTATGAAAATCAAACTTTAGAAGATGGTACTACTAGAGAAGTGATGCATTTTCATCCTTTTTTAGCCCCTTATAAAGCTGCTGTTTTACCACTTGTTAAAAAGCATCATAAAGAAAAAGCTTTAGAAATATATGAAATGCTTTCTAAAGACTTTATGATTACATATGATGAAACAGGTAATATTGGAAAAAGATATCGCAGGGAGGATATTGCTGGAACGCCATTTTGTATAACGGTTGATGATGAGACTCTTAATAATAAAACTGTAACAGTTAGAGATAGAGATACTATGAAGCAAGAGATAATTAAAATAGAAGATTTAAAAGATTATTTGAATAAGAAAATCCAATTTTAAAGTGAAGTATTAGAAATGGAGAAGATTTATGACAAAAATCGTCATAGCAAAAACTAATATTTTAAAGGCTATTTTTACTAATATTATCAATTTTCGTAAATTATTAAAATGTTATAGAAATATATCTACCGATAATTTTCCTATATTAGTTTTTAAAAAAGCTCTAATAAACTTATTTTATAGGGAATCTAATGAAGGTGAGGCAGATATATTTACGATTATTGGTAAGATAGATTATCAAAAACTAAAAGATAAAATTAAAGCAAAAAAAGTAAAAGTTATTGATAAAAAAATATCATCTAAAGTTATTTTTGTAGATGATGAAAGTAAAAAAATACATAAAAAACAAATACAATCTAAAGAAAATATAAATCAAAAGAAAAAAATTGGGATTGCATCAATCAGAATTTCCGAGCAAAAAAATTTATTTAGTAAAACTATCGTTATTACTCCAATCATTAGCCCTAAAAAGAAAGCTATTATCAATGTATCTAACCAAGAAAAGATTGATAAAATAGGTGAATTAAAACAATCTAAAATAAAAGAAAATAAAGTGTCATTGCAAAATGTAAGTTTAGTTAAAAAAACTATAGAAAAACCAAATAAGACTGTAAATAGTCGGAAAAGTGAAATTCATCTTTCAAAAAAAGAAAATCAAAAACAAGATATTATTTTTAAAAAAACACCTAAAATTTCAAGTAAACCTACAATAAAAAATAATAAACCAAAAGTTCAAAAATATAAACTACAAAAGAAAAGTCCATCTATAATGGTGGCCTTATTTAGCGCTGTAAGTGCCTCTATTTTGTTTGGATTAGCTTTAGGTCATAAAAAAGCATTTACAAACATATTATTCGCATCATCACTAGCTTTTTTAGGCTTGGGTATGTTTGCTAATAAAAATAAAAACAAACAATTAGTAAAGAAAATATAAAAAATGCTATGTAATTTATTTCATAACATTTTTTAAGTATGCTTGTAATGCTAAAGCAATACCTTTAGCATATCCTTTAGGATTATTTAAAATATTTTTTAATTCTTTTACATTGTCGATATAGCCAAGTTCCATTAAGTAGCCTTCAGCGGTATCATTAGAATTGTAATACGGGTTTGCATCATAATCTTTATTACTACCGTCTACATAGGCATGAGTGGCAATGCCACCAATTTCTCTAATCATATAGTAATAAGGTGTGATACCGTCGTCTGAAAATCTTTGATAAATGCCATCTTCAGTTTTGAATTCTTTTTTTGTAGAAATATTCGTATTACCATATTTACAAATGTTTTTAACAAGTAATCTAGCTAAATCAAATTTACTATCACCAGCCACATAGACTTCTAAGCCATGAGTACTTGACATACCACCAGGAATATTAGTTGAATTATGATGAAGGGCTAAATTAAATTTAGATTTAGTTGTATTAGCAGTGGTGCCACTACCCATTTTTCCATATGTTGGAACAGTTGCTTTTTTACTTTCTCTAGTAAGTTTGACTTTAAAGCCCATTTTTTCAAGTTCATTTTGTAATGCCTTTGCCACTGTAAAATTAATATCAGATTCTTTGTAGGCTATAGAATTATAACATTTACCTTGATTATTAGGTACACTACCATCCGCACATACAATCATTCCTGCATCGTTACCGTCATGCCCTGGATCTATAGTAATATCGTAAACATCGTTTGGCAATGATGTATTAGTGATATGAAAGCCTAAAAGTTCATGACCAGCATATTTATCCCAGGTGATATTTATTTTTTTATTATGCCCATTTTTAGTTAAAGTGTAATAAGTTATATCACTATAAGTGGTTTTATTAATTAAAGGTAAATATGTAATTTTGTTAGAACTATTTACTTTGATAAGTAAATAATATGTTCCACTGGTTAATTTTTCTAAATTAATTCCACCATTAATATATTTACTGGTTTTGAAACTATAATGGTTATTATTATTTTTTATGTCCCAATCAACTATAAATTCATCTTTACCATTACTTAAAACTAAAGTAGGGTTACTATAATCATCTTTTAATTTAAAATCGCCTTTAAAATTAAGATGAATTCCATATCTATCATAATAAGTGATATTACCACTCATATTGTAATTTATTTGGCTTAAAAATATTTTTCTATTAATAATATAAAAAATACTAATGGCTCCTAATATTAAAATGATTAATAGAAAAATGACTTTCATTTTCTTCTTTTTTCTTTTTCTTTTAGCCATAAATCATACTTCCTTTAAAATTATTTTACCTAAAAAAATAAGTAAAGTGTAGATAAAAATAAATTTTTATCTAAAAAGATAGTATTTAATGGTTTACTTTACACAAAATAACAAAAGAACATGAAAAAGCATTTCTTTTTTCTAAAATCTATGATAAAATTAACTATAGCAAAGTATTAAATACTAAGGAGGATAAATATGGGTTTGATAAAGAAAATCATAGGTGAAGAAGAAGATGTTTTTTCCGCACCATCAAATGACCAGTACTATGATTTGAAAGCCGAAGAAGCATTGACTGAAGAAGGCGGCGCTAAAATGATATTGTTAGAGCCAAGAGCATACTCTGAGTCACAACAGATTGCTGATCATTTAAAGAAAAGAAACACAGTAGTTGTTAATTTAAAAAGAGTAACCCCTGAACAAGCTAAGAGGATCGTTGATTTTCTGAGTGGAACTATTTATGCAATTGGTGGGGATTTGCAAAAAATAGGTGGCGGAATATTTTTGTGTACTCCAAACAATGTAAGTGTTCAAGGAAAAATTACAAATGATACTGAAGGAAAAGGTATTCATGATAATAATAATATAGATATTGAGTGGTAAAAATAGGCGAAAGCGCTGAGGTGAGGTCGAACTTATGGAAAAATTTACAAGAGTCATGAGAGGATATGACCCGGATGAAGTTAATAACTTTTTAGATCAGGTTATTAAAAGGGTTGAAAAAATGATTGCTGATATTGATAAAAAAAATAAATTAATAGAAAGCAAAAATGAAGAAATAAAAAAATTACAAGCTCAAATTGAAGATACTAGTGTTATTAAAGAAAAATTAGAGCAGTATGAAAGAATGGAAAATACTTTAAATAGAGCTATAATGATGGCTCAAAAAACGTCCGACCAATTAAAAATAAGTGCCCACCGAGAAAGCGAAATAATTATTGATGATGCCAAAAAGAATGCCAGCCGTATCGTTAATGATGCTTTAATTAAAGCTGAAAAAATTGAAAATGATGCGGAAGCTACTAAACGTAATATTAACGTTTTAAAGCGTAGATTGAAAAGTATTATTGAATCTCAATTAGAAATAATTGATGATATTGATAAGTTGGATATATAAAAACAGATGATAGAGATGTTATATTAATAATAGCTTTAAAGAGAGTTAGTGGTTGGTGAAAGCTAATAGCTAATTAATATATGGATCACTCTTGATGTTTCTTTTTGAACGTAAGTAAATAAGAACGGTAACGCGTTATAGTTTCTTGAGTGTATTTTAAAATAAAATAAGGTGGTACCGCGGGAAAACTCGTCCTTAAATAAGGACGTTTTTTTGTTGATTAAAGCGTAAATGATATGCTATAATTGATGGTAGGTGACAAAAAATGTTTAAATATAGAAATATTAATATAAATTATATTAGATATGGTAATCCAAATGGACAAACTGTAGTTTTATTACATGGATGGGGCCAAAATATTGAGATGATGAAACCGATAGGGGATAGACTTGTCGATAATGATGTTATTATATTAGACCTTCCTGGTCATGGTAAAAGTGATGAGCCAAAAGAAGTATGGGATTTAAAGGATTTTGTAGATATGATTCACGAATTACTTAATACTTTAAATATAAAAAATCCAATATTAATTGGTCATTCATTTGGCGGTAAAATAAGTTTACTTTATGCCAGTAAATATCCAGTTAAAAAATTGATCTTATTTGGTAGTCCATTTAAAGTTAAGAAAAATCCGCAAAGTTTAAAAGTTAGGACTTTAAAAAAATTAAAAACGTTACCGGGTTTAAATAAAGTCGCAGAAGTTATGAAAAAGCATATGGGCTCTACTGATTATAGAAATGCAAGTCCGATGATGAGAGACATTTTAGTTAGACATGTAAATACTGATATTACTGAAAATGTTAAAAAGATTAACTGTCCAACTATAATTATATGGGGAACTAATGATGCAGCGGTTCCAATAGAAGATGCTTATGAACTTGAAACTTTAATTAAAGATTCGGCAGTTATTCCATATGAAGGATGTACTCATTATGCATATTTAGAAAGGTTAAATCAAACGGTTTCAATTATTCAAAATTTTATAAAGGAGAAGTAATATGGCACAAGAATTTTTAATTTCTATCATTGTTTATGTTATTTATGTTTTTTTAAGAAGCCAAGATTCTATGCATATGCTTCAGCAAAATAAATATAACCGTAAAAAAACATATCTAAAGTGGCTAAATAAAAATAAGGCTAAAGCTTTTAAAAATATTAGTATTTTGTTTGTTTTATTATCATTATTTATTTTTATAAATAATACATCTTTATTGATATTGTGTTTTATTTTACTTTATTTATTTTTGACTATAAATTTGGTTTTAGATAGGAAAAGGTCACAAAATAAATTGCCGTTAAAATATACAGCAAGGGTTAAACGATTAATTTTTACAAATACTTTATTAATATTATTACCAATAATAATTATGAGCTTTTTTGTAACTGAAACGAACTTAGTTTTTTGTTATTTGATTTTAGGCTTATTCGCATATTTAAATAACTTTTATATTTTAATTGCGCTTTTGATAAATACTCCGGTTGAGAGTTTAGTAGGTCTTTATTTTAAAAATAAAGCTATTCATAAAATAAAAAGTATGAAGTCGTTAAAGGTAATTGGAATTACGGGTAGTTATGGGAAAACGAGTAGTAAAAATATTTTAAATGATATTTTAAATATTAAATATAATTCCATGCCAACACCTAAAAATTTTAATACTCCATTTGGCTTAATGATTACTATAAATAATTATTTAGATAAATTTACCGATGTTTTTATAGCCGAAATGGGGGCCTGTCAAGCAGGTGATATTAAGGAACTTTGTGATTTAGTTCATCCTAAATATGGGATAATTACTAAAATTGGTATGGCACATTTAGCCACTTTTGGAAGTAGAGAAAATATTCAAAAAACAAAATTTGAATTGATTGAGTCGCTTCCAAGTGATGGAGTTGGAATTTTAAATGGTGATGACGATTGGCAAAGAAGTTATAAAATAAAAAATAATTGTAAAATAAAATGGATTGGAATTAATAGTGAAGATGTTGATGTAAGAGCCACAAATATTACTTTAAGTCCTAAGGGTACAATTTTTGATTGCTATTTTAAAGGTGATGATAAACCATATAAATTTGAAACACAATTATTAGGTTATAATAATGTATATAATATTTTAGCTGGTATTGCGTTAGGTAGAGAGTTTGGTATGACTATCGAGCAGCTTAAGGCTGGAGTGGCTAAAGTTAAAGCAGTTGAACATCGCCTGGAACTAAAGAGAAATGGTGATGTAACTATTATTGATGATGCTTATAATTCAAATCCGACTGGAGCTAAAATGGCTTTAGATGTTCTTAAAATGATGCCTGGTAAACATATTGTGGTTACACCTGGAATGATTGAGCTGGGTGATGAAGAATATAGTAAAAATAAAGAATTTGGCACACAAATAGCTGATAGCTGTGACGAAGTAATCTTAGTTGGAGCTGAAAAAACTAAACCAATATTAGAAGGATTAAAAGAAAAAGGCTATGACGAAAATAAAATACATGTAATTAATGATGTTTTAAAGGCTTTTCCATTAATACAAAAGCTAAAAGAAAAAGAAACTTATGTTCTTTTAGAAAATGATTTACCAGATATATTTAATGAAAAATAAAGGAGTGATTGATGATGATTAAAGTTGGTGTATTTTTTGGTGGCGATTCAGTTGAACACGAAGTAAGTATTATTTCTGCTTTGCAAGCTATGGAAAATATAGATGAAGAAAAATATGAAATTATACCTATTTATATTAGTAAAGAACGTCATTTTTATACCGGTAATGCCTTAAGAGATATGGAAACTTACAAATATTTTGATAGTATGAAAAAATATGTTAAAGAAATAACCATTTGTCGTAAAGGTAAAGATATTGTTTTACAAAAGATTAAAGGTATATTTGGCCGTAATGTTAATACTATTGATGTGGCTTTTCCAATCGTTCATGGTAAAGGTGTGGAAGATGGTTCATTAGCTGGTTATTTAGAAACACTTGGCCTTCCAGTTGTAGGGCCTTCAGTTTTAGGTGCTGCTTTAGGACAAGATAAAGTTGTTTTGAAACAAGTGTTACAAGCTAATAATATTAAAACCCCAAAATATGTATGGTTTTATGATTATGAATATAGTATGAACAAAGATGATATTTTAAATAAAATTGAGACTTTAAATTATCCAGTAATTGTTAAACCGGCTAATTTAGGTAGTACTATTGGTATTGGTGTTGCTCATAATAGGAGTGAGTTAGAAACTAAAATTGATGAGGCTATAGAATACGAAAAGAAAATAGTAGTTGAAGAAATGATTGCCAATTTACTTGAATTAAACTGTGCAGTTTGTGGTAATTATGAATATTCAGAAACGAGTTTAATTGCTGAGATGAAAATGAAACATGAACTATTAACTTTTGAAGATAAATATTTAGGTGGTAGTAAAGGAAAAGGAATGAAGGGTGCTTCTAAAAATCCGAGTGCTATGTCTAGTAGTGAATTTGACATTCCTGCTAAAATAAATGAAGATATGGAAAATAAAATATATGAAATATCAAAGCAAGTATTTAAGGTTTTAAATTTAAAAGGAGTTTGCCGTATTGACTATTTGGTTAATAGAAAAACCGGTGAGATTTATGTTAATGAGCCAAATACAATTCCAGGTTCGCTTGCCTTTTACTTATATAAACCAAAAGGTAAAGATTATAAAACATTAACTGATGAGTTAATTAAATCGGCTATTAAAGATTATAAAAATGAAATGCGTAAAACATCTAGTTTTACATCTAATATTTTAAGTGAATATAATGGTACAAAAGGATTTAAAAAGGGAATTAAATAAAATAAGGAGATGTATTTATGGATTATAAAGATACGTTATTAATGCCACAAACAGAATTTAAAATGCGTGGTAATTTAGCTGAAAATGAAGTTAAACAGCGCCAAGAATGGGATGAGATGGATTTATATAATTTAATTAAAAATAAAAATAAAAACAATAAACCATTTATTTTACACGATGGACCACCATATGCCAATGGTAATATTCATTTAGGCCATTCTTTAAATAAAATCTTAAAAGACTTCATTAACCGTTCTAAAATGATGGAAGGATATTATGTTGAATATATTCCAGGTTGGGATACTCATGGACTACCTATTGAACAAGCTGTAACTAATAGTGGTATTGATAGAAAGAGTATGTCAGTAGCGGAATTTAGAGAATATTGCAAAGAATATGCCTTAAAACAAGTTGAAACACAAATGGATGACTTTAAAAAATTAAATGTCATAGCTGATTGGGAACATCCATATATTACTTTAAAGCCAGAGTATGAAGCTAGACAAATTGAAGTGTTTGCTAAAATGGCAGCTAAAGGTTTGATTTTTAAGGGGTTAAAGCCAGTATATTGGTCACCAAGTAGTGAGACAGCATTAGCTGAAGCAGAGATTGAATATAAAGATAAAGTTGATCCATCAATTTATGTTGCTTTTACGGTTACTGATGGAAATGAATATGTTCAAGCAGGTGATAAATTAGTTATTTGGACAACTACACCTTGGACTTTACCAGGTAACTTAGGTGTATGTATTGGCGAAGAATTTGATTATTCAAAGGTAAAAGTAGGGGATAATAATTATATTGTAGCCACTGAATTATTAGAAAATTTAATGCAAGAATTTGGCTTTGAAAATTATGAAAAAATTGCTACATTTAAAGGTAAAGATATTGTAGGTATTAAATATCAACATCCATTTATGGATAGAACCTCACCAGTTGTAACTGCTGATCATGTAACTTTAGATGCTGGAACTGGTTTGGTTCATACTGCACCAGCTTATGGTGAAGATGATTTTATTGCTGGTAAAAAATATAATTTAGGTATGGTCAATGGAGTTAATGATAGAGGTATTTTAACTAAAGAGTCAGGTATGTTTGAAGGTTTATCTGTGGAAGATGCCAACAAAGAAATTCCAAAATGGTTAAAGGAAAATGGCTATTTATTAAAATTAAAGAAAATTACACACTCATATCCCCATGATTGGCGAACTAAAAAACCAATTATTTTTAGAGCAACTAAGCAATGGTTTTGTAGTGTAGATAAAATTAGAGATGAAATTTTACATGAATTAGATACAAATGTGAAATTCCATACTGAGTGGGGTAAAACTAGAATTTATAATATGATTAAAGATAGAGGAGACTGGTGTATTTCAAGACAGAGAGCTTGGGGCGTACCAATTCCAATCTTTTATAACGAAGATGGCTCAGAAATTGTCGATTATGACGTTATGATGCATGTCGCTTCCTTATTTAGAGAACATGGTTCAAATATTTGGTTTGAAAAAGATGCTAAAGACCTACTTCCAAAAGGATATACTAATCCGGCAAGTCCAAATGGTAAATTTACTAAAGAAACAGATATCATGGATGTATGGTTTGATTCAGGAACTTCTTGGGCGGGTACACTTCTTGAAAGAAAATTACCATATCCAGCTGATGTTTATTTAGAAGGCTCTGATCAATATCGTGGATGGTTTAATTCGTCATTAATTTGTAGTATGGCTTATAGTGGCCATAGTCCATATAAGGAATTAGTATCTGCTGGTTTTGTTCTTGATGGTAAAGGCTTTAAAATGAGTAAAAGTATTGGTAATATTGTAAGACCTATGGATGTGGTAGGTAAACAAGGAGCTGATATTTTAAGACTTTGGGTAGCCAGTGTTGATTATACCGAAGATGTAAGATTTAGTGATGAACTATTATCGCAAGTAAAAGAAGCTTATAGAAAAATTAGAAATACTTATAGATTTATGTTAGGTAACTTATTTGACTTTAATCCAGCTAATGATAAAGTTTCTTATGATAAATTACCTGTTGCTGATCAATATATGTTAATTGAACTTAATGATATTATTGCTAAAGTAATTAAAGAATATGATGCTTATAATTATGATGAAATTTATAAAATTATCAATAATTATGTTAATTCACTTTCAAACTTTTATTTAGATTTTACTAAAGATATTTTATATATTGAAAAAGCTGATAGTTATGTTAGAAGAAGTGTTCAAACTGTTTTATATGAAATTTTAACTTCATTAATTAAATTGATGGCCCCAATTTTACCATACACTAGTGAAGAAGTGTATAAACTTCTTCCAGGTAAAAAAGAAAAAAGTGTTCATTTAGAAAACTTCCCAGAAGTAAAAACTTATAAAAATGAAGTTGAATTAAGAGAAATGTTTGATTTATTCTTTGGTATTAAAGATGATGTTTATAAAGCTTTGGAAGAAGCTCGTAATGATAAACTAATTGGTAAATCTCTTGAAGCTAAAGTATTCTTAAAACTAAGAGATGAGGATAAAGAAACATTGAAACCAATTCTTTCAAATTTAAAACAATTGTTTATTGTCTCAGATGTTGTTCTGACAGCTGAAGAACTTCCTAAATATGAATATGCCGGAGTTCAAGTACAAAAATTTGAAGGTGAAAGATGCGAGAGATGTTGGAATTACTTTAATGAAATTGATATAACTGATCATTTATGTCCAAGATGTCACGAAATTGTTGAAACTTTAAATAAAAAAGAAGATTAATTTGAATCTTCTTTTTATGTATATAAGTTGGGAGTTCCCAGTATGTCATACAAAGCATGCATGTGATTATAATGCAGCAGTTAATATAATGTTTAAAGGTTTAAAAATATATACGAAAGGATTAAAACAAGTTGTCTAATAAATAAATTTTGACTTTTATCCTACAAAAATCATAAAATTAATTTTAAAATATAGTAATAAATTATTATCGTACTACATAAGGATCTGTAGGAGTTCCACTACCAGTAAGCTCAACCTTATCAGATAAATAGACTACTGGATAAACACCAATTTCACTATTAGTCGTATAAGTAATAAGTCCAGATCCATTAAAGCCATATGCGTTATCATTAGTAGGTGTTATAGTCCACATATAGGAATCGGTGGAATACATTATTAGTGAACTTAGCCAATTTGTACTATTACAAGACCCATAATTAGCATCATCTAACGAAACTGTACTACATCGAGTTATATCGCTATTAGTTCTTAAATATTCAGATACACTAATAGTACTTATGTATCCTGAATATATTTTTGAGTTTTCATCACCTATAATATTTTCTAGATCATCATAGTGGCTAGTCTTTATCTTACCGTATCCAAAATTTCCTTTAACAATTTTACTTTTATCTATATCGGAAATCCAGTAGTTATAATAATCATTTGCCATTGAATAAGCGCCTGATTGAGAACCATACCCAGTCCCCACACTATCTGTTTTTAATATTTTAAGCGTTCCATTTGCTTCAACAGATATTATTCTCCACATTCTTCCTGCAAACACTATATAATTATTTGGATCTGTTCCTTTAAAAAAGTACCTACCATCTTCATATTCATCTTTATAAAGACCGTCACCTGAAATGACAGTATCATGTTTTAAATCTGAAGAAGAACTGCTACCTGTACAAGTATTATAAAGTTCATCTATAGCACCTTGAACATTTGTTGAAGAAAGACCACTTTCTTTATTATCATAAGTTACATCATTACTTGGAAAATAAGTTGCAGCTGATACCCCAATTGTACTAAAAAATAAAGCTGTAGTTACAAATATAAATGCTCTGGTTTTAAATATTTTCTTAATTTTTTCCTTACCATTCTTTATTACACACATATCATAAATCTACCTCCTATTATAATTATATCATTTTTAGTCTATTTCCCCCAGAAATATTATATTTTCCCAAATAAATGTAAAAATAATGTTGGTGAAATAGATTATGATAGTGAAAAATTTAAGATATTGCAGAGAAAATTTAGAATTAAAGCAAAAGGAGATAGCTGAAATATTAGGCGTCACTTATTCGACAGTATCCGGTTGGGAAACAGGTAAGGATACAGTTCCTTTAAAAAAATTGATTGAATTTGCCAACATTTATAATTTAAGTCTGGATTATCTTTTTGGCTTAACAAACAATAATGAAAAATATAAACCCTTAACTATTGATTTAAAAGAAGTAGGGAAGAACTTAAAAAATATTAGAATAAAGAATAAAAAAACGCAAAGCGAGATTGCGGATATATTAAATACTAGTCAATCGGCTTATGCGCATTATGAAAATGCCATCTATTTAATTCCAACTAGTTTTCTATTTAACTTAAGCAAAATTTATAAAGATTTTTCTATAGATGAAATATTAGGTAGAGAAAAAAATTAACTATTTTTATTTTTGATGAATTCTCTAAGCATTTTAGTTAATGCTCTTTTTTCTATTCTGGATACATAACTTCTGGAAATACCAAGCTCCTTTGCAATTTCTTTTTGAGTTATTTCGTCTTTTCCATCCAAACCATATCTTTTAATAATTATTTCTTTTTCTCGATCAGTTAAAACTTTAAAGTATTTTTTTAGCAACTTAATATTATCTTGAATATGTATATCTAAAGCAAAATCTGGTTTATCAGTTTTTAGTATATCTAAAAAAGTAATGGCATTTCCTTCTTTATCAAAGCCAATCGGTTCATCAATACTAATATTTTTATTATTTTTCTTATCTGACCTAAAAAACATTAGAATTTCATTTTCAATACATCTGGCACAGTAAGTGGTAAGTCTCGTTTTATGTTTAAAAGAGTAGCTATCTACGCCTTTAATTAAACCAATAGTGCCTATACTAATTAAATCATCACTCATTTCAGAGCCATGGTCATATTTTTTAACAATATGAGCAACTAATCTAAGATTATGTTCAATAAGTTTTGCTCTCGCATTTTGATCACCCATATTCGCAAGTTTAATGTATTTTTCTTCATCTTCTTTAGATAAAGGATCAGGAAATACATTATTAGAATAAGAAGCTGTAAAAAGATAAAAGTCTTTAAATAGCTTTTTTAGAAATTCAAACATTAAATCACACCTCTAATTAAAATATATGTGATAAGAATGTAAAAAATAATAAAGTTGCTGACATGAAAAAAATAATTTCATACATTTTCTTTTATTATATTCAAAAATTAAAACACGTTAGAAGAATAAACCTCTAACATATTTTTGCAATAAAATCTAATTTAAAGAAGATGTATCACATGAGATTATAAAAAGAAAGTAAATATAGGGAAAAAAGAAAAAATATAGTATAATTATATTGATCAAATCTTTTTATATTTGAAAGGAAGTGCTATTATGAAACAAAATAACCTCCGTACTTATAGACGAAGAAACGTAACTAGGAAAAGTGGGTTTCATACTTGCGATGAAACAACAGGTAGTGAATGTATAATTGTAAATGCAGAAAAATTTATGTCATCTGATAATAAAGAAGTTTTTATATTTAAAAGAGACAATCTACAATTAGTGAATTTATTCAAAAGTAATTTAGGAATTTTATGTTTTGGAGGATATTTGTTTATTAACAAAAAAGTAAATATTTGTTTTGACATTCAATACGATTACAATAATAAACATTATACTACATTAATAGAAAATAAAACATCAATAGATAAAAATGATTGGAATAATATCGGTTTTCATATAGAAATTCCTTTAACGGGAGATAATATTTTAAAAAATGTTATAGTTAAAATGACTATAGAATCAAATGAAGGTAATTTTGAAGCTGAATTTGTAAGTTTTGATTTTGACTCTTTAAACAAAAAAGAGTTTACTGATAAAACATTTGAAAAAAGTTTTCATCAGAAAACTAATATGTGTATACCATATTTATATTATTTAAATACAGAATATTCAATAAATAAATATTTAATATCTGATCAATTATTTTCTATAGGCCAATATGTTGTTTTAAAAAGTTGTAATAGATGTGGAAGATTTTTACCAATTAATATTTATAACGAAATAAATACTTTAAGTTTTTCGTTGCACTGCAAAAAATTAGCACCTTGTAATCATTCGGCTTTTAGATCATATACTATTCAAAATAATTGTGATCAAGAAGAAATTGTTAAATCTGGAATTAATATAGAAGATGGTAAGGTAATTTCTTATTATGGTCATCAATTAGAGTGTAAAGCATGTAAAAAGTTTTTTGTTAATATGCCACTAAATCCACAAAGAAATGCACAACAATTTAAAGAAGATGGATTGAGACGTAGAGCCATTGAAGTTTTGATTAATAATTTGTTGAAAAAAAATTTAATTCATTTTGAATTTGAAAGAAAAAATAAAAGTGAGTTTTCAAAATATATTTGGGATAAGTTTAATCATAAATGTTTTAAGTGCAAAAAAGATTTGCAATTATCTGAAATGAATTTAGATCATACAATGCCACTTGCTTATTTATATAGATTAGATGAGACTGCCACTTGTTTATGTGCTAGTCACAATTCTCAAAAAAGTGACCATTTCCCAGTAGATTATTATACAGAAGATGAATTATTAGAATTAAGTAAAATAACTGGTTTAAGTTTAGAAAAATTACATAGTCGAGAGATAAATAATCAAGTTTTGCAACTTCTTGTAGATAATATAGTTTGGTTTTATGATGATTTTTTAATGAATCCAGATTATCAAAAAGTTAGAGATGGAATATTAACAGCCGATAAAATTAATGATTCATTAAAGAGAGTTATAAAAGGTAAAGTCGATTTAGCCGAAGAATATAAAAAAGTAACAGGACATTATCCTAATTCTGTTACAATAATCTAAAAAAGTACTATTTTGTACTCTTTTTAATTAAAAATAAAAATTCATGTTCTATTGTATTACCCTTATCTTTGATTCCATGTTTTTCTATGTTGGAAACAGTTTCCGAACCATAATATACCGTATTAAAATATTTTGAAGAATATTTTTGCAATTCTTCTGCCATATCTATTTTGGGAGTTTTTCCTAAATGTAATATAACTTTTCCGTTTTCTTTCAAAACTCTATTACACATTTCAAAAAATGAAGCATATATACTAAAATCCTTTTTTTGTTTAGAATCTAAAAATAACTTGTCAGCATTTTTAAAATCTTCATTATTCCAACCACATAACCATAATCTCATCCAATTTTGCATATAGAATCTTATAGAATCTGCAAATGGAGGAGAACATATAATTACATCGACCGAATTGTCCAAATCTTTAATATCTGAATAATCTCCATATATAGAATAACCTTTAATATAATCATTAAAATCATTAATTTTATATGAGCTCTCTATTTTTTCTTTAATATGTTCTATTACATTTTTATAAATGAATTCTCCTTTTGGGGCATATGGAGTTAAAGGATGTGAAGTCCTTGATAGTGCATAAGGTCTATTGCCATGTAACACATGTAAAAATGCCGAAAAGATCAACGCTTCTGGAGATGATAGTTTAGTAATTCTATTTACAAAATAATCTCTAGCGCATATTATTTCTCTGAATGTTTCTTCGTGAAAATATTCTTTTAATGTTTTATTAAAACCAAAATCTTTATTAGCTTCAATTAATTTATCTATTTTTTCAGTATTTTTGTTTTTTAAAATATATTTTTCTAATTTTGATAATTCAACTTTTACATCGTCATATCTAGGCTTCTCTAACTTGGCTTTAGTCACTATAAATGCCATTTCACTTAAATCATTACCAATACCAATTCTACCTTGCAAACATGCTTCAAATGGAATTGTACCAACACCTGCTAATGGATCTAAAATGACATCTCCTTTGTTAGTAAAATTTTTAACCAAAAAATGTGCAATCGCCGGTTTTAATTTTCCATGATACGAGCACAATGAATGCCAAGGATGTCCCCAGTTTCTTCCAGAATATTCTTTTTGTTTATATGGTAATGTCATCATAAATTTTTTTGCATCTTTATAGTATTTTTCAGATATTTTTGTGTATTCATTATTTGAAAGATTTAAACTTAACTGTTGTTTGTTTTCCTTATTTAATTTGAACTTTAAAATTCTTTGAGATAAAGTCATATTATTTTTTGATCTTCTTTCTCTTAAAATTATTTCATCATATTTTATAAAACCATTTATTTCACATATTTTAGTTAGTATTTCATGTGTAGGAATATGAACACCAGCAAACTGTGAATCTCCTATATCCATGATAAAAATCCCACCATTTTTCATTGCTTTTGCAAGTTTTTTGATAACTTTATCCATATCGTTAAAATATCCAATAACCATTTTTATAATTCTTGAATCATATACTACAGGTTCTAGCTCTTTTATATATTTGTCAATAAACGATATTTCATTAATAAAAGTTTTTCTTTTAGATACATTATTTATACCTGAAATTATTCCTTTTGAGTGAAATTTAGGTAAATCTTTTTCTGAATTAATAAAATCATTTAATTTTAATTCAAGTTTTGTATTTCTCATATAATTAGTTCCATTTAAATATGGTGGGGATGTAATTACACAATCTATTATATCTTCAAGAGTTATATCTCTTGCATCTTCGCTAGCTTTCATGGAATAACATTTAATTGAATCTCCATAATTTATAATATCGTTTATTATAATATCTAATTTATTCAAAAACTGTTCTTTTACATTGTAATTCTTTTTGTTTTTTTCTTTTTCGTTAATATATCTTAAATCACCATTTCGAATTGTATTTGAAACTGGAACGATTATAGATGATAATGCAACCATTAAGATTTTTTTACTATTATTTTCTTTAACATCACTTATCAAAGATTTGATTTTTAATATATAGTACAATACATCTTGATTAAAATATTTTTCAAAACCATCCCATGTAATTTTTTCATTATTATATTCAAATAAAGTTGATTCAACTATATTATAAATTTTTTTTAAGTATTTAACACCAATATTTTTTTCAATTAAATTTTTAACACAGTTAATTTTGGCCTCTATAACCATTTGCATAAATGGATTTGATTCACTGTAATAAGAATTTATATTATATTGTGAACTAACTAAAGATGTTGTACCAGTTCCGCAAAAAGGATCATAAATATAATTAATATTTATATCTTTTAATTCATCTAATTCATTTGATACTAAGCAAGAAGAATATCCTTCTATATATTTATACCAATTATGTATTGGTTCTAATTTATTAAGTTGGAATGTACCAGCCTTTTTCTTTTTACAAGCCTCCATTTGCACTATCTCCTTTATTTTAACCTTAAAAATCGATTTTTCTTTTTATTATAATATATTGAAAAAGTCGTTTTTATTTAATTACATTCATATTTTCTAATATTTGTTTTGGTAATCTTACTTTCATATCTTGTTGTATTACATAAGTGCCTAAATAAACAAGATCTTTATCAATTTCATTCATTATAATTCTCCTAACTTTAGGCTAAATATAGTCTATATATAAATAATTATATCATACAGACAAAATAAAAGGTTCTATAATAAATAGTGTCAGTGATTTTTGACTCACCAACACTATTTGACATTGAACCATTATAATTGACTAAATATATACATAAACATACCAAAACCCATAGATGCGGTAATGAAGCATAAAACTACACAATCTAAAAATGTTCTAGTCATATTTCCGTTAGAGAAAGCAATACCTTGTTTAGTAGCTTTAGTTAGTGTTTTTCCTTTATGTTGACTTTCACCAGCTGTTTTTTCTTCTTCGTTAGGTTCATCATATATTTCGTGAAGTTCTTCAAGTAATTTTTTTACTTCAGGTAAATTGACACTATTGATTTCCATTGTTTTACTTAATGGATCATCTTCGTCATCTTCTGAAAATGTCTTAGGCTCATTATAAAATGAACTATCATGATTTTTTGAGGAACTATTAAAATTGAAATTAGCTTGATGATCTAAACTAAATTCTTCTAGTGTATCATCTTTATAATTTGCTTCATCAAAAAGTCTATTAAGGGCTTCAATATTTTGATTTGTTTTAATTTCAGGATTTGATTCAGTCAAATAATCATGTTTATATGAAGACTGCATTTTATTTATATCATATGGGAATTTGTCGTTCATTTTTATAGCCTCCTATTAAGTTAAGTATACTACAAATAAGAAGCATTTTCAATCATTTTTCTTTTAGTTGACAAAAACCTAACTACTTTTGATAATTTAGTACTTGACAATGCAAGGTAGTTAGAATATAATGTCAGTAAAGAGGTGATTTATGAATTCACAATTTAAAAAAGGTGTTTTAGAATTAATTGTTTTAGTTTCTGTTAATAAAAGGGATATGTATGGATATGAATTAGTGCTTGAAGTATCAAAAGTTGTCGATGTAAATGAGGGAACTATTTATCCATTATTAAAAAGATTAACTAACGAAAATTATTTTGAAACCTATTTACAAGAATCTACCGAAGGTCCATCTCGCAAGTATTATAAAATTACTGTTTTGGGCCAAAAAAGATTAAAAGAATTGAAAGAAGGGTGGAAAGAATTTAGCGATTCTGTAAATAATTTTATTAAGGAGAGTGATAAAAATGAATAAAGAGGAGTTTTTGCAAGCCTTAGAAAAGGAATTATCTATTTTAAATGATAAAGAACGTGAAGATATTATTGATGAATATAAGGATACTATTGAAGAAAAGGTGAAACATGGTCAAAGTGAAGAAGATGCCGTTCGAGATTTCGGCAAGATTGATGAATTAGTTAGTGAAATATTAGATGCTTATAAAATTAATCCCGAATATAATCAAAAAGATAGTAGTTTTGACAAAATTGCTCAAAAAGGAGAGAGTCTTATCAAAAAAGGGGCCGGAAAATTAGCAGATATGACTAGAGATTTTGTCAATAACATTAAAGATAATGATACTGAAATGAATTTAAATTTAGCTTTTGAAATAATAATTAAAATTTTCTTTACGCTTATTATATTATCTATTTTAACAGTTCCGTTTAGAATCTTTAAGGATTTAGGTTTTTCGTTTGCTGATACTTTTTTCTCACCATTAAGTGGGTTATTTAAAATAATTATATTGTTATTATTTATTGCTCTTTACTTTGGAGTTGCACTCATCATAATTATATCTTTATTTAAACAATATTTTAAAAAAGCAAAGATGAATCAAGATGAAAAAGAGGTAGTTAAAGAAGATGTTCAAAAAACTAAAGAGGAGTTAAAAGAAGAAAAACCAGTTAAAATTATTCATAGAAATGGCCCAACAGTTGGCTCTGTGTTATTACTAATTGTTAAAATATGGGTTGCTTTAATTGTTTTATTACCACTATTTTTTATTGATGTTTGTGTTATATTAGGATTATTTATATCAATATTTTATTGGATCAAAGGTATTAATCTATTTGGTTTAACCTTACTATTATTAGGAATATCATCATTATTTATTTGGTTTACTATTTTAGTTTATAATTTGACGTTTTCTAAAGGTAAAACTTCTATAATTCCATTTTTTATTGGTACAGCTGTTACTGTATTTGGGGCATTATTTTTTATTGATATGGTTAGTAATATTGAATATATTGATGAGGCACCAAAATCTTTTAAAACTTCAGTAATTTCCAAGGAATTTACTACTGATAAAGATATTTATATTGATTATTATCTAAATGGAGATATAAATAAACAAGTAGATGAGACAATGCCAGATAATACATTTAAGATAAATTTAACTTATGATAAAAATAGTACTAATGTTAATATTTATAATGAATCTAATTATAATTTTCCGCAAAGTGATTGTGAAAATAATGCGTCAGAAGATTGTTTAAAAACATATAATTATATTTCTTTGAACTATGATTATATTGATGGGTATAAAAGTGCTAAAGAGAGGTATAATGATTTTATTGATAATTTAAAACATAATAAAATATATAATTATTCAAAGTCAAATGAAGTAAATGTGGAAGTAGTAGCAAATTCTAAAACTTTAAATATAATTGAAATAGGCTAAGAGCAAAACGCTCTTTTTTTTCTTTTCAAATTTTGTTATAATGTGTATAGTAAAGAAGGGGATAGACATGACAGATGAAAACATTTTAAATTTAAAAATCAAATTAGAATTACAAAATCCAGTATATGATATAGTGGATGAGGCTATAGAGTATACAATGAAAAAACAAAATTTTAAAAAATATGATTTAGTTAAGTTAGTTATGATGATATATAAAAAAGATTATTCATGTTTTAGTAATACTAATGATTACCGCGATCAAGTAAAATTGTTAGATGAATATTTTGAAAAAGAATATGGACATAGTATTATTACCTTTATGATGATCAAGGCTGTTTTAGCTTATAAAGGTACTGATGTTTATGATACTATAACTTCTGATATAGCGGTGCTTGAGACTGTTTTGAGAACTAAGAAGAATATTCAAGCAGAAGATTTGTGTATTTTTTCTTATCCTATCGAAAATGAAAAATATAATGATTTAATGATGAATATAGAAGCTAATTCTAATTTTAAATATGCAATGGCTATAACTTATGATCAAATTAAAAATTCTAATAAAATTACTCAAAATTGACAATTTAACAATATAGATATATAATAATGCGTAAATTTTTACGCAAAGGGTGATTTTATGGAAAATTCTTATTATAATGTGATTGAAACATTATTGTTAATTTTATCAGCCGATGAAGGAAAACTAAAAATATATCTTGAAAAGAAAAAAGAAGAACCTTACAAAGGCTATTGGATTCTTCCTGGAAGTATTTTAAATAATCAAACAATTTTAGAAGATAATGCTAAAAATATTTATCAAAAAACTACGGGCTTAGATGAAGGTTGTATCTTTCAAACTAAGGCTTTTAGTGATTTAAAACGTGATTTAAATGAAAGAGTTATTGCGGTGTCATTTGTAGCTATAACTGATAAAACTTTAACAGATATTAAACAAAGTACTAATGAAAAAGCTTGGTTTCAAATTGATGAATTACCAAAATTAGGGTTTGATCATGAACAGATTATTAATGAGGTTATCAGTGAGTTAAGGAAAAAAATAACCACTAACTATGATGATATGTTGATTAAATTTTTCCCTAGTGATTTTACACTTCCTGAACTTCAAAATTTCTACGAATTTGTTTTATCTAAACCGATTGACCGAAGAAATTTCCATAAAAAGTTTGTCAATCAAGATTTAGTCATTGATACTGGTTTTAAAACAGCAAAAGGTAGTGGTAGACCAGGTACCTTATATAGATTTAATATTGATAAAATGAAAGGTAAAAGACTATGAATCAAAAGGGTTTTGGATTAAAAGAGTTTGTCATTATTATTGCCATTATCTTTGTATGTGCAATTATTATCATGTCGTTATACCGAAGTATTATTCCAAATGCAACAACCTCGTCAGTAACGGGAACTAAAAAATTAACCTATAAGGATTTAGAGGATAGATTAGAGCTAGCTGCCGAAAGATATCAAAATGATAACTATTCTGGTAATGCTAGTGACACTGAAGTTTGGGAATTAAGTTATTCTATGCTTAGAAAAGAAAAATATTTAGATAAGTTAATAGATCCTAATGATGAGGATACCGAGTGTACGGGTTATGTTGAATTTATTCAAGATGAAGCAAAAGTCATGTATAAACCATTTTTAAAATGTGGATCTAACTATGAAACTAAAGGGTATGATGGTACTAATAATATAAAAGAGTCAGAATGAACTGACTCTTTTTAATAGAAATTAACATATTTATGTAGTTTATAAATTGTACCATTGATTCTAAGGTATATATAATATTTTCCTTTAATTCCATCTTCACTTATATAGCGAGAAGTGGTGATTTTTTTCTTAGAATCGGTAGGAGTTAATAAATTATAAGTTTTCTTATCTAAGACATTATCTAAAATAATTTGCACATCATCATTTTCTTTAAATGTACCTTTAACTTTTAAACCATATACATCTTTATAAAGTGAAATATTATATTTCTTTAAAATATTATCGTCATTTTTAGCACTTAAAAGTAAATAATTATTAGTGGTTTCAGATTCACCTAAACTACCAAGTCTGACACCATAAACTCCAGTATACACATCATTGGCATATAGACTCATTTTTTTGGTGTTATATAAAGTTGAATTTACATTCATTTTAATGACACTTGTGTTATCTTTAATTTCCATAAGAGTATGACCTTGGGTAATTACAAAATCGTTATCACCTAAAATTTCTAAATAAGTTTCTTCGTTAGTTGGTAATTCGAAATTATCAAGCTCTTTAACAGTTCTATTTGAATAATCTATTTGGTATGTTAGTAAATGTTTTTTACCATCTATTTCGCTAGCAAAAATCATTTTATTATCGCTAAGTAAATTAACTGATTCTGGTTTGTTAGGATAATTAAAGTCGCCATCGGTTTTAAGTAAATATGGTTTATAATCATTACTAACTTTGTTTTTATCGGCAATAATCCAGTTAATATCTAAAGTCGTATAATCCAAATTTACAATCATATTACCATTATATCCTGATATTGTAATTGAATTAGTATTGATATCATAATTGATTGAATTCATACCAAACCAATTATTTTTCTTTTTACCAGGTAAAATTTTATATAAATCAATTTCTTTAACAATGTTGCCACTAGCTCTATCAATTTCAACAGCTATATCTTCTGATGTTGATCGGCCATAACGATTAGAAGCTAAAAGTAAATTACCATTATTTAATTCATAAACATCATGGTGATAACCACCTGGAACGGTGTATTCATAATAAACTTTACCAAGTAAATCCATTTCAATTAAACCAATACTGTAATTTTTTCTAAGAGTTTTATCACTACTAAGTAAGATATGACCATTATTTAGTCTTTGAATGTCCCATTTATAATCGCCAATTAAATACCATCTAACTTCACCGTTTTCATCATAAGCAGCCGTATAACCAATTTCTTCTGGAGTTGTAAAATAAAACTCATCAGTATCAAAATTTTTATTAGATAAATCGGTTACTTTGGAAAAATCATCGGGTAGAGCAGAGGTTGTAATTGTAAGTTCTTTAACTGTACCACTGGCTTCGACAATAACTTTGTTATCATATCCAGCATATAGTCCATAGATTGGTAAAATGTGAACTTTAGCTGGCGTAAATGTATGTTTTAAGTCTTTGGCTCCATCTTTACCTTTAATTGTTATTGTTGTGGTTGTTAAGTCTTTAGTTTGAAAAACAATTAAAGCTGAAAGTGGGGAGTTACCATAAGGATTTAAAATGACATTAGGATTATCAATGGTGTAATTTGTATTGCTTAAATATTGTTTTTCACTTTGATTTTGAAGATAAAATATATCACTTTCAGTATCAATTGGGATGTTATCCATAACATAATTATAAATAAATATTGAAGCTGCAAAAGTGACAACAACTAGTATAATGTATTTTGCAATTATTTTTTTCATTGTTTTCCTCCTAAATTAGTCTAATTTCATTTTCGTTATAAAATGGTTTTTTTTTGTCAATTCTATCAAAGAATAAGATTCCATCTAAATGGTCAACTTCGTGCTGGAAAGCAACAGATAAATCTTCTCTAGCTCTAATGGTAATTTTTTCACCATCTGGATCGTAACCAGTAATTGTTATTCTAGCATATCTAGGGACATGACCTTCAACTTCACGGTTTACACTCAAACATCCTTCACCGGTTTCCAAAGCAATTTTTTCTTCTGAGTGACTGATTATTTTCGGATTTACAATTACATAATTTTGGAATTTTCCATCTTCATATTCATATACGATAACAATAATTCTTTTTAGCTGTCCAAGTTGTGGGAACGCAAGCCCCATTCCTGGCCTTAAATCATATTTTTCGGCATATTTTTCTATTTGACTATATGTTAGATGTTTAATAATTTGATCAATTGTTTTTTTGTCCTCTTTTGATAGTGGAAGCTTTACTTCTTTACTTTTTTGCCTTAAAATTTTGTGTTTTTCATCTAAAATATTTAAAGGTTTAAACATAATCCACCTCCATATATCTATTTTATCATATTTAAACTTAAATAATTAAAGTTTTTGCTTTAATTTACATCTTAAAAGCAAAGAGTATTATAAACTTATAATGGTAAAATGTCAAAATAAAAAAGCCTATAAATGAGGCATATAAATTTAATTTTTAGATTTGTATAGATCAACTCGTTTAGGTAATTTTTTGGCTAGACTAGCTGTTGTTTCGTCAAATAATAAATTAACTTTGATTCCAAACGTTTTAGCTATATTATCAATGTTTTTACAAGTTAAATTTGCATCGCCATTTTCAATAGTACTAATATATGCCATTTTAAATTTTGTTTTATTGGCAAATTGTTCTTGGGTAAGGTTGTTTTGATATCTATACCATTTTGTATTTAAACCAACTAATTCCATTGCTTTCATATAAATCACTCTACCTTTACAAAATATTAAGACAAAACTTAATTATATATAAATTATAAATTTAAAGTGTAAACAACTTAATACCACTAAATATTATTAAGGTATATCTTAATAAGACTCTAAAAATATGTTATACTTCAAATATAAAGTAAAGGAGAAGTATTTATGAAAAAAATTAAAGAAGTTTCAAAAAGATATTTAATAGGATTTGTAATAGGCATAGTAGTTTGGGGTGGAATGAGTGCAATAGCTATGACTTATTTCCCATCAAACCAAACAACTTGTGATAATAGTGTAAGTGGACTTAAAAGTAAGGATGTGCAGGGAGCCATAGATGAGCTTTATAAAACTTGCACAGCAAAGACAGTAAATATTGGCGGTATTGAAGTACCTTTAGAAGATGATGGAGATGGTTTATGTGAAGATGAGAAGGTGTAAGAACAACTGGATATTGTTCACAAGGTAGTGCTCCATTATATGGGTGCGACGCATGGAGTTCAACGACAAATATGGTAGGAAATCCCATTGAATTTTCAAATGGTATATGTGCTGCTATTGTTGAAGATGATAGTGAAATATTAAAATATTTAAATTCAAAATTTTTGAATAGTATAAGTGAAAATAAAGATAAAATAATAAATCATATTTGGAATATTGGCGGGGTTGTACAATTGGAAGATAGTATCAAGTACAATTAGAAGATGAGAAGGAATATCAGTGGAGTGGGAAGGTTGGACTTATAAGTATTAGTGATTATCTTAAAGCAAATGGTCAACAAGATGCTTGTGGAACTTATTTGAAATATAGTAGTATTGTTGAAGGATTGTGTTCAAATTTTGTTTGGATGTATTTACAAAACAGCAATTGGTGGACAATATCTCATATTAAAAATAGTGAGGTACTTCCTCAGGGTGTATATTTTATTTCAAAAGTTATAGGAGTTAATAATGCAAATGTAATTCATGATGTCCGTCCTGCCTTATATTTATCCTCTGAGATCCAAATTACTGGAGGAGATGGCAGCCAAAATAATCCATATACGATTGAATAAAATTAAAGATTTTATTAAAATTTAATGGTTTTTAGAATGCTGTAATTATTATTTAGAGGTATCAAATAATTTTGATATCTTTTAATTTAATATTTATATATAAAAAAATTATATAGCTATGATTTTTCATTATAAGTATAGGGTTTAAAAAACTAAGATAGTAATGTATAATATAGTAGAAATGGAGGCTTTTATGGGAAAAGAAAAAGAAGTAACGATTTTGGATATTAATGAAGAAGAATTTGTTAATAAGTTATTAAAAAATGGTGCTGTCAAACAAGATGAATTTTTACAAAGAAGATATACTTATGATTTTAATCCAGTTAAAAAAAACAAGTGGATTAGATTAAGAACTAATGGGAAAAAGACAACTTTAACAATTAAAGAGATAAAGGATAAATCAGCCATAGATGGAACAATGGAACTGGAGACAGTTGTTGATGATTTTGATGTAATGAATGATATTTTAAATGAATTAGGCTATCATTATCGTAATTATCAAGAAAATTACCGAAAAATTTATTTGATGGATAATGTAGAAATTTCTATTGATTCATGGCCATTAATACCAACTTATGCGGAAGTGGAAGGTAAGAGTAATGAAGATGTTATAAAGGCTTTAAATAAATTAGGATACACTTTAAATGATGTAACTACTTTAGATGTAACCTCTATTTATAATGAAATATATAATATTGATTTACTAAAAATAAAAGAATTAAAGTTTGAAGGGAGTAATCATGAAAGTATGCTGGAGTATAACAAGTAAATGTAATAGAAATTGCAGATATTGTTTTAGATTTAATAGACAAGATTTATCTTTAAAAGAAAATGAAAAAGTTTTAGACAGTTTATTCAAAATGGGGGTAAAGAAAATTTCATGGACTGGTGGTGAACCATTTTTATACGATGATTTGCCAATTTTACTAAAAAAAAGTAAAGAATATGGAATTATTAATTCTGTGAATACTAATTTAACGACAGTTGATTTAGATAATTTAAAAGATAAAATTAAAAATGTTGATAGATTAATTATATCTTTAGATTTTATCTCAGATGCTTTGAATGAAAAATATGGAATAGGAAAAGATTATTATAAACATGTTTCTAAGATATTAAAACGAGTGAAACAAATCAAACCTGATATAATTTTGCAATTAAATACAGTTTTATTTAGTGGGAATATTAATTATATGGATGGCTTATATAAGGAAATTTGTAAATATGATATAGATTATTGGAAAATAATTCGTTTTTTACCGATTAGAGGTAAAGCTTATGAAGAAAAAAATAATTTATCAATTGAGGATGATCAATTTGAAAAAATTTTGACAAGGTTTAAACAAAAAAAACAACATTTTAAAATTATTATTCACGGATTAAAAGAAATGGAAAAAAAACATATTATAGTTTTAAGCTCTGGGAAACTAATTTATAGTGAAAATGGGAAGGATAAAGAGATTAAATCTTTAATTTAAGGAAGGAAATTTTATAATGGATAAAAATATCAATTTGAATTTGTACCGAATTTTTTATGAAACAGCTCAATATCATAGTATTTCTGATGCGGCCAAAAGTATGTATTTATCACAGCCCGCTATCAGTAAAGCAATTAAAAATTTAGAAAATGAACTGAATGTTATGCTGTTTTATAGAACACTTAATGGAATTATTTTAACTGATAAAGGTAAAGAATTATATGAGTTAGTGGAAGATGCTTTAGGTAATTTTAGACAAGCAGAAAAACGGATGCTTGAAAATAAAAATTTAGAGAAGGGTTCTTTGTCAATTGGTGTAAGATCAAATGTGGCATCATTTTATTTATTGGATAAGATTGCGTCTTTTCATAAAAAATATAACAAAATTGATATAGTGATTATTGATAGACCAAGTAGTGAGCTATTAAGAATGCTTTCAAATAATGAAATTGATTTTGTATTAGATTCTGTATCAGTAAAAGATGAATTAGATGGATTTGACGTTAAACCATTAGATACTTTTACGCATACATTTATAGTTCTTCCTGAGTTAAACGTTTTACCTTATAAAGAAAAATATCATTTAAAAGAATTAGAAAATCTTCCACTTATATTACCGGTTTCACATAGTTCACATAGACAGTATTTAAATAATTTAGCACAAGACAATAATACTAGTTTTAACAATGTCCTTTCTATAGAAACAAGTGAACTGATTTATAGTATGGTAAAAAAAGGTTTGGGTATAGGCTATATTTTAAGAGATATGGTAAAAAGTGATATTGAAAGTGGCAAATTAAGAGAGATAAAAATATATGAAGAATTACCAGATATATCTTTAAATTTAATATGTAAACAGAGAAATTTAACTGAAGCCCCTAGACGTTTTATAGATGAATATTTAAAATAACATGAAAAAATGTTATTTTTTTATTATTTTTTTGAATAGTAATTACCGAAAAATATATTGATAAAAAAATTTTTTATACGAATAATTAAAGGTTATAATTTTATAAATTATTGGTATTTTTAAACTATTTTATTTTATGATACATTTAAGTTGAGGAGGAAATATGTATAAGGTAATTGCGATTAGTGGAAGTTCAGGTAGTGGAAAAACTACAGTTAGTGAAGAAATTTTAAAAAGGGCGAAAAAGTTAGTTTATTTTGATTTTGGTTTTCTATTTAGACCAATTACATATTATTTAGTGAATGAATTAAATATGGATGAGGATAGTATTAAAAATATGGTTTTAAGTGGGCAACTGCAAAGATTTATTAAGGTTACATATAAAGTTATTAATAATAAAGTGGAAGTTGGTGTTAATGGTAAATTTTATAGTTTTGATGTTTTAAATACACCAAAGATGAATATGGATACAATTACAGTTGGAACAATTATTGGTGATACACTCAATGACGCTTTAAGAAGTATAGTGGATGATTTAAAAAAGGAAAATAATGTATTACTTAATGCGAGAAGGCCGATAGTTGCTTATCCTAAAGCAGATTGTCATATTTTTTTAGAAGCTAGTTTTGACGAGAGAATTAAAAGAAAAATGCTTATGAATAATGAAGATTATGAAACTACTTTAAAAAAGTTAAAAAAACGTGATGAAAAAGAAGAAACTAGTGGTTTTTGGGAAAAATATGATTTTACAAAAATTATTGATACAACAAATTTAACTAAGGAGGAAGCGGTAGATAAGGTATTACAGGTAATAAAAAATGAATTTGTCAGTTTTAATAATTTAACATTAATTTTAGGATCATATAAATGTAATAAGAATTGTCCATATTGTATAGCTAAAAATAATAAAAAGTTTTCTGCAGACGATAATTTAGATTACTTAGATGAAGTTTTCAATGAATTATTAAAATATAAAATTAAATTTAAGAGATTTGTTGTTAGTGGTAATGGTGAACCGTCATTTTATTCTTTAGAAAATTTAAAAATTATAAGAGATTTACTGATAAAATATCAAGAATTGTTTGAAATAGTTAGGGTTCATTCTTCTGGGAATATTTTTAGTGAGGAAAAGAAGTTTAAACTTTTTAATTTATCAAATTTACCACTGGAATTTGAGGTTCTAAGAGTTGCTTTAAATCCATATATAGATATGAATATTTTAGGATATGATGAAGATTATTTAAAAACAAATTCGTTTCATGAGGGAAATATAAAATGTGATATTGCTTTAACTGATTATTTAGAAGCTGATGAATTAAAGTTTAAACTTTATAATTTTTTGGAAGATAATCCGTCTATAAAAAAAGTTAGGTTAAAAAGTTTATTAGCGGGTGATAGCACTAATACTAAGCAGGCACAATGGGTAAGAAAACATTCTCTTAGTGCGGATAAAATTCAAATGATTATAGAAGAACTTGGTTTAAATTTAAATGATGGGATTTATAGTTCTGATGATGGTAAAATTATTTATAAAACAAATGGTGATTATACTTTTGATTATGTAATTAATGACGGAATATTTCAAAATTATAATAATGAAAAATGTAGTATGAAAGTGTTAAGAAGAAAGTTAGGTGGCTAAAGTGCGAAAGATATTAAATTTTGTTGGTACTGGTGGTGCTTTTTCGACAAAGTATATAAATAATTGTGCATATTATTATTTAAAAGATGATACGATTTTATTGTTTGATGCGGGTGAAACGGTTTTTCACGAGATTTTGAAAAGAAATATTATAAATGAAAATATTAAAAGAGTTGATATTGTAATTACACATTTTCATAGTGATCATGTAGGCAGTTTAGGAAGCTTAGTTTTTTATTTAAGATATAAGAAAATAAGTGAAGTAAATATTATATTTCCCATTAAAGTTATACCATATATGCTTTTAAATATTTATGGTATTGATGAAAGGTTATTTAATGTAAAAAAACCATGTGAAATACATGATTATTATATTAAGGAATATGAACAATTGCATGGTGATTTAGATAAAGATGGAAATATTATTTCAATGCCTAGTTATGGATATCATGTGATTAATAATAATGATAATTTCTTTTATAGTGGTGATACATGTATTATTAGTGATATAATATTAAAAAAGTTTAAAAATAAGGAAATTAAAATAATGTATCACGAAGTAACTACTGATGGGTATAAAACACATATGCAATTAGATGATTTAACTAGATTGATTGATGTTAAAGATAGGAATAGAGTGATATGCATGCATATGGGAGATAATGTAGATGTGTCAAAGATTAAAAGTTTAGGATTTGGGAGTGTGAGGTAAATATGAAAGAGGAATTAGAAATTTGTGTTAGGTCTTTAGTGCCATTTAAACAACTTTATGACGATATGATTAATAAAGGGTTTCATGTTCAAGAGGATTTTATTTTAAATGATATTTATATGGTTCATAATGACATAGAAGTATCTTTGGAAAATGAAGATGTGATTTTTTCTAATTATGTTTTGATTAGAGAGACTGTAGGTAAAAAGAAAATGCTTGTTTTAAAACATAAAGAAATGAATAAAAAAGGTGAGATAATAAAACAAGAGTCAGTTAAATGTCCAATTGATGATTGCACAAAAGCTTATGAATTTATGAAAGCTATTGGTTATAAAAAAATTTTTGATATTAGTGATCATAATATTTTGATGAGTAATGGGAAAAATGAAATTTATCTTCAAGATGTAAAAGGGATTGGAACTTATGTTGAGATGGAGCAAAAAAATTTACTTTTGAAGAATAATAATGGTGATACAATAGATAAAATGAAAAATAATTTACAAGGATATGCATTACAAATTGATACCAAAGATTATTTTGCAAGAAAAGCATATGATGCGTTTAAAAAGATATTTAATGAGTAAAAAAAGACTGTTACATTTTACAATGACAGTCTTTTTACATTTAGTGATTACCACAAGCTCTAGCTCCGATAATTATTACAAGTAAAATAAATAGCACTAAAATGATTGCTGCGCCATAGCCTGTTCCGTATCCGCCACCATAGCCACCGTATGAAGGGCAGCCATAGCCTTGATACCCACCATAGTAATACATATAATACCTCCTATCTATTCTAATATAGTTTATGATAAAGTAAAAAACCGTATATTAGAAATACCTAATTTTATATTTTAAAACTCACCATCTAGTCAAAAATACAAGAATATGCTATGATTATATAAGAATAGGAGGCGGGTTATGAAAGAAAAGTCATTATTTAAACTTTTAAAAGATTTAGATAAACCATTGTTAATTGCGTCCGCAGCTTTATTTATTTTTGGACTTTTAAATATCGTTACAGCCTCCTCAAGAGCAGCAGTTGTCAATTATGATGTGTCTATATATTATTATTTTTATCGCCAGCTGGCGTTTATTATAATTGGTTTAATTGCTGGGGCTATTATTATTAAAACTGATACCAAATATTATAAAGTAATAGTTCCTGTTTTATTTGTGGCAGCTATCGCCTTAAATCTTTGGGCTTTAACTTTTGAGGAATTATCAGGCTCTAAAAACTGGATTGATTTAAAGGTAATTAAATTGCAACCGAGTGAATTTTCCAAGCCGATTATTATTTGTTTACTAGCAATTTTATTTGAAAAAAATTATCGCAAATTAAGAACCGTCAACATTAAACATTATGATACTATTGCGACGATGCTTTTGATAGCGATGATTATTCCAGCTATTATTGTTTTACAAAAGGATTTCGGAACTTTATTGATAACTTTATTTATAATCGGTATGATGTTTCTGGCTAGTCCAATTTTAAAGATAGATAAAATTAAAACTTTTTTATTTATGTTAGTTTTAGGTAGCCTAGCTTTACTTGTTATTTATAATGTTCAAGGATATATATTAAATGATGCTAGAATTAGTAGATTTACTTCATTTTTAGATCCTTGTGGTAATTATGAAAAAGGTGGTTATCAGGTTTGTAACAGTTATATTGCTATAAATGATGGAGGATTATGGGGATTAGGTATTGGCAAGAGTAAACAAAAATATTCATATATACCAGAGCCTCATACTGATTCAGCTTTTGCAATTATTGCTGAAGAATATGGTGTTTACCGTAGCGTGTTTATTTTTATTTTATATGCTATTGTTTTATATCGTATTGCTGTGATTGGATCTAAAGCAGCAAGCTTAAGAGGCCGGTATATCTGTGTTGGTATCATTAGTTATATATTTGTACATATTTTTATTAATTTAGGTGGTATGTTTGGTCTTATTCCATTAACTGGAGTTCCACTTCCATTTTTAAGTTATGGTGGTAGCTTTGTCTTATCATTATTAGCTTCACTAGCTATTGTTCAAAGAATTTGTATTGAATCGAAAAATAAGAAGATAAAAATTCCTAAGAAATAAAAGGAATTTTTATTTTTTTGTCGTATGTTTATATATAGAGGTGATTTAAAATGAAATTTATAAAAAAACATAAAGGAAAACTTTTTATTTTACTTTTTATTTTATTTACGGTTTTTACTATTTATGATACTTATAGCATGGAAAGTGAAAGTGAAACAGAGATTAAAACAGAACCAGAGGTAAGTGAAAAAGAAGAAAAGAAAGAAAAAGAAATTAAAGTGTTAGTGGATGTTAAAGGTGAAGTAAATACTCCTGGAGTTTATGATTTGACAGATAATAATACGGTTATGGATGCTATTAACAAAGCGGGAGGTTTGACTAAAAATAGTGATACAAGCAATCTTAATTTAAGTAAAAAATTAGAAGATGAGATGGTTATTATTGTTTATTCTAAAAGCGAAATTAAAAAAATGGAGGAGCCTAAGGTGCAATGTCCACCATGTAATGATGCTTGCATTAAAGAAGAAGATGAGAAGGCCAAACTAGATACATCTAAAGAAACAGAATCTAAAGAAGAAAGTAAAACAGTTACTGGCAAGGTTAATATTAATAGTGCTACAGCTTCTGAACTGCAAAGTTTAAATGGAATAGGAGAGGCTAAAGCCAAGGCTATTATTGAATATCGTGAGAAAAATGGCAATTTTGAAAAGATAGAAGATATTAAAAATGTCTCAGGTATTGGTGATAGTGTTTATGAAAAAATTAAAGATAATATTACCGTTTAGTATCTTTGTCATCATATATGTTATTTTTGCTATACACTATAAACCTATAAGTAAATATTCTATAGATGATAATAATGTAGAAGGTTATATTTACGATTGCCAAAGGCAAGATGATAAAACTATTTTAAAAATAAAAGGCAAAGAAAATATTTTAATTAATTATTATAATGATTTTGATTGTAAATTAGGTATTAAAATAAGAGCGACCGGGGAGGTTAAAAAGCCAAGTCAAAATACTAATTTTAATCTTTTTAATTATCAAAATTATTTACTCTCTGAGAAAATTAATTATACTTTTTTAGCGCGTAATATTAACATTGTTAATGCAAAAGTCAATATTTTTTATAAAATAAAAAATTATCTTTATCAGCATATTAAAAATTATAAGAGTGAAAATTATTTAAAAGCTTTAGTTTTAGGTAACGATGATGATATAAATATTGGGGTTAAGGGAAGTTATCAAACAAATGGAATTAGTCATTTAATTGCCATATCTGGCACGCAAATAACCTTGTTTTCTTGTTTACTTCTTTATATTTTTAATAAAATTTTTTCTAAAAATATATCTTATTTATTAACTATTCTTTTGCTTCTTTTTTATCTTTTTGTAACGAATTTTCAAGCATCAATTTTAAGAGCTACTTTGTTTTTTATCATTTTAACTATTAATAAACAGTTTGAACTAAAAATAGACAGTTATATATTATTAATTATTACATGTGGTATTCTTTTAGTTTTTAATCCATTTTATATATATAGTTTGGGCTTTCTTTTATCGTTTGTGACGTCATTTTTTCTTTTGATTTTCTCAAGTATTATTAATAAACAAAAAAATTATCTTTTTAAAAATTTAAATATATCTTTAATTGCTTTTTTGGCAAGTGCGCCGATATTAATAAATAATTTTTTTCAGTTAAATTTATTATCACCATTAATTAATTTATATTTTGTGCCTATTATGACGTTCGTTATATATCCTTTATCTCTTTTAACCTTTATTTTTAAACCATTAGATGATATATTGTTTATTTTAATTCAAATAATGGAAAATGCGTCGCTTATTATCTCTCAAATAAACTTTTTGAATTTAACTTTTCATCATATGAATATATTAGTTTTTATTTTATACTATATTTTAATCGTATTTATATTATATAAATGGTCAAAAGGTAAAAATTATTTATCTTTATTTTTTATAGTTTTAATTATTCATCATAATATTAATTATCTAAATCCATATTCTACATTGACGATGCTTGATGTTGGTCAAGGTGATTCAATTTTAATTAAATTAAAAAATAATAAAGGAAATATTTTAATTGATACTGGTGGTCAACAAGCTTATGATGGCAAAACACCTTATGATATTGCAAAAAACATTACTATTCCATATTTAAAGTCTGAAGGCATCGATCATTTGGACTATTTAATTTTAACTCATGGTGATTTTGACCATGCCGGCATGGCAATAAACTTAATTAAAAATTTTAAAGTAAATCATTTAATTTTAAATAAGGAAAATAATGATTTGGAAAATAAAATTACAAAAGCATTTAAAGGAAAAATCACAAATATTTCAAGAGGAGTAGTTACAATTAATAATATAAAATTAAATTTTTTAAATGGTTTAAATAAGCATAATGAAAATGATGATAGTCTTATTATTTATACGAAAATTGACAGCCAGAATATATTATTAATGGGAGATGCTTCAAAAGAAAGTGAAAAATATTTATTAAATACATATAATTTACCTAAAATGGATATACTAAAAGTAGGACATCATGGATCTAGCACAAGTTCATCAAAAGAATTTATTGAAGTAATATCTCCTAAGATATCTTTAATTTCTGCCGGCAAAAATAATGTATATGGTCACCCCCACCAAATAACTTTACAAACATTAAAAAATAGTAAAATTTTTACTACTAAAAAAGATGGTGCGATTAAAATTAATTTAACCAAAAACACCATCTTAACCCAGGCCCGCTAATGCATTAGCGTTTTATATAGATTGACTGCTTTTTAAGCAGTCTTTTTAAATGTTATTAAATAAGTTGCTTTATTTTTGTTTATCTTTGATTATAATATCAACACCACATATATCAGCAATTTTTATTAAATCTTCAAAAAAGTATCTAT
>CALVXV010000002.1 GCA_944371685.1 uncultured Bacilli bacterium
GAAAGAGAAGATGGATGCCTTAGTCAAGCTTAATGAGATGGAAGGTGCCAAAAAAGAGGGCCTTGATGAAGGAAAGGCTCTTGGAATAGAAGAAAAAGCTAAAGAAATAGCTCAAAATCTACTTAATAAAAAAATGGATATAGAAGATATTTCAGAAGTTACAGGTCTAACTGTAAAAGAAATTGAAAAAATAAGAAGCACTAATGAATAAAAATTAGTGCTTTTAAAATGGGTAATTATAAGAAAAGCATTAATAAAAAATTGGATTAAAGCTACTATCTATCAATAGCTTACTTTTAAAAGAATTTCAAATTTAATACATTATAAATAAAAGGTAAACGATCGTGAATAGTAACATTTTTACATTTAACTTTAGATATTTCTTAACATGTTTTTTACACCCTAAAAAACAAAACTATATACATATATAAAAATTTGTGCTATAGTGAATAATACGTCAAAAGAATAGACATGATAGAATATAAATTTTATTTAAACAAATTTTTAATCGCAAAATTAAAAGAAACATTAAATCAATGTTTCTTTTGTGTCCAATTCCAGAAAATATA
The DNA here is from genome assembly GCA_944371685.1 of uncultured Bacilli bacterium. GTDB lineage: Bacteria > Bacillota_I > Bacilli_A > RF39 > UBA660 > Coprosoma. Next base: position 570 of record CALVXV010000002.1, read on the forward strand.
TTCTAAATCATTGTTATTACATTCATTTTTTGATATAATTTATTATGATAGGAAAGCGTGATAATATGAATAAAAAGGGGCAAGCATTAGTAGAATTTGTTTTAATATTACCAGTTTTGCTATTAATTCTTATGGCAATCATTGACGTTGGTAATATTTTTTTAACAAAATACACTTTAAATAATGACCTAGAAAACGTCACCACATTATACCAAAATAATGATATAAAAGACCTTGGTGTTTATTTGGCTAGTGAAAACTTAACCTTAACCGATAAATCATTAAATGGTATGACCACCTTAACCCTTAAAAAAAATATCGAAATAAATGCCCCAATTTTGTCCAATGTTTTAGGTAAAAATTATGAAGTAGAAGCATCCAAAGTAATATATGATGACTTAGGAGGCTTAAATGGTGAATAGTAAAGGACAAACCCTTATCATATTTGTATTAATATTACCCATTTTATTATTATTACTCGCTTTAATCTGGGAAATAGGTAACTTAAGTTTAACCACAAATAAATACGAAACAACAATTAAAAACGCCATCGAATATGGTTTAAATAATCAAGAAAAAGAAAATCTTGAAGTAATATTAACAAACCTTATAAAAGCTAATGTTAAAGGCGACGTTCAAATAGAAATAAAAAATTATATCAAAATAAATGTCAAACAAAAATACGACACTCTATATAACAATTTATTTAACCATAAATTTGACATAGACATAACCTATATCGGTTACAAAGAAAATAATCAAATAATCATAAAAAAAGAATAGAGGTATAAACATGGCCATTAAACAAGCAAAAGTTATCACAATTACATCAGTTAAAGGTGGAACTGGCAAAAGTACTACCACCTTATCATTTGCCGGTATCTTATCAAATAAAAAATTAAAAACCATAATCATTGATATGGATCTTCACGCGGGTATAATTGCGGCAGCTTTAAATCTAAAAACAAACAAAGACATATACACCCTAGTAAATGATTATATGAATCATACCGTAAAGGATATGGATGAATATATAACCAAATATAATGACTACATCGACATCTTGCCAGCCCCTAAAGATCCACGCAGTGTAGGTAAAATAAATTCTCAATATATAGATATCATCTTAAAAAAATTAAAATACAAATACGATGTTATCTTAATTGACACTAACCATATCATTGACAACATAAATTTAGTAACCTTTGATAATAGTGACCATATCATCTATGTCATCACTAGTGATCTTATGGATTTAAAAAACATGAAAACTATGCTTGCAATCTATAAAGACATGAATTTAACCAAATACACCCTTGTCTTAAATGAAGCCCTATCCAAAGAACACTTAACAACCTATGAAGTTACATCATTCCTAGATAAACCAATTGACTATGTATTGCCAGCTAATTCCTTAGTTAAAAACATGCAAAAAATAATCATGGAAGGAAAAATAATCACTTTAGAAAAAGCCTATCAAAAAGAAAAAGCTACTTTAATTTTAACTAAATTATTAGATAAAATATTAATGTAAAGGAGGAAAATCATGGAATCAAAACGCTTTGTCGATGAATTCGCCCAGTCTGCAGAACAAAAAATACTCGAAGAAGTAGATGACTACGATGAATTTCCTAATAAAATTTTACTAGATGAACTAAGAAATAAAATCATTCAAAACATTATTGATAACAAAGATAAAACAACTGAAGATATGAAAGATTTTATCAAAGATGAAATAAACAAATCCGTCGAAGGCTATGACCTATCAAATGAAGAACGTAGTTATATCTATAATTTAATTGATAATGAAGTAAATGGTTATGGACCATTAACTGAACTTTTAAAAGACAAAGAACTAACTGAAATCATGGTTAATTCTCCAAATGAAATATATATCGAACTAGACGGAAAAGTAATTAAAGATGATAGTGTCAGTTTTATCAATAACGACCACATAGTAAGAGTAGTTCAAAGATTAATTCAGCCAATTGGTAAAACAATTGATATAGCTCATCCCATGGTCGATGCCAGACTAGAAGATGGATCTAGATTAAATGCCATTTTACCACCACTTTCTTTAAATGGTCCAGTTGTGACCATCAGAAAATTTAAAAGTGAACTAGCCAACATTGAAGATCTTCTTAGAACGGGAACCTTAACCCCATATATGGCTAGATTCCTAGAAGCCTGCGTTCACGCTAAATTAAATATTCTAGTTGTCGGTGGAACCGGTGCTGGGAAAACAACCTTGTTAAACGTTTTATCATCGTTTTGTGATCCAAATGACCGAATCATCACTATTGAAGATGCTGCCGAATTAAAACTAAAGCAAGAACATGTTATATCATTAGAAACTAGAACGACTAACTACGAAGGCGAAGGTGCCATCACCATCAGAGATTTAGTCATCAACTCCCTTAGAATGCGTCCCGATAGAATTATCGTTGGTGAAGTTAGAGGAAAAGAAGCTTTTGATATGCTTCAAGCCATGAATACCGGGCACGAAGGAAGTATGACTACCATGCACGCTAATGGCCCTGCTGACGCCTTAAATAGATTAGAAACCATGGTTTTAATGAATGGCGTTGAAATACCCGTAACGGCTATCAGAGAATATATTGAAAGCGCTATTCAAATTGTTGTTCAAGTCCAAAGACTATCAGATGGCCGAAGAAGGGTAAGTAGTATCAATGAAATCATCGGCCTTGAAAACGGTGAAATAAAACAAAAAGAAATATTTAAGTTTAAACAAACTGGCGTCTTACCTAATGGTGATGTTAATGGAGAATTTTTACTCCACAAATATGTTCCAAAAGTATATCAAAAAATTAAAGCCAAAGGTATTGATAACTTAAAAGATATCTTTGGTGAGTAATGGAGGTGACTTAAGATGAATGGAAAATTCGATATTCAAAGTGCAGAAAAACCAGTTAATCATGATATAAATGTCGTTTTTTCACCATCTCAAAACGTCATCTCTTATACTTATCAAATATATAAAGAAGGCATCTTAATAAATCAAACAAATATAAGTTCCAATAGTAGTGCCAATATTTTGCTAAATGAAACTGGAACATATAAAATATCAGTTCAAACAAATCTTATAAATGGCACCAGTGACATTATAAATAGTGGTGAATATATCATTGATAAAGAAGCCCCTAAATTAACTATTTCAAATACCAAAATAATCACCACTCCAACTAATGATAAAAACCTCGTATCATGTGTAGCCTCAGATAACTATGACGGTAATATTACAAACAAAATCACCAGCAACATAGATTCGTTAAACTTTAAAAAAACTGGAAACTATACCTATACTTGTACTGTTCAAGATGAAGCCGGGAATATTGCTACCCAAAATGCTCTCATTTCAGTCAAGCCTCATAATACATCAATTTATATCATTCAAATAGTTTGCTTCATCATCATCTTTTTCCTAATCATTAAAATAATTAAATTATTCAAAGTTGTTAAATTAGAAGAAAGATTGGAGCCATACGTTATCAAACCACTAAAAAATGATACTATCAATACTTCAGAAAAAATAAAACGCATATACATGCAATTTTTAGATTTATTTACCAGTAAACTCAAAAAATCAGTAGTGGCGAATAAATATGCTAAAAGGCTAGAAAAGTATACCATCGTAACTACTACTCACAAAACTGGCCTTGATATATTAAGTGGTAAAATAATCATTGCTTGTTTATTCACTGTCATGGCCATCATCATTAAAGCTTTTCAGTTCAAATTACTAGGTAGTTTAGAAACTTTAGGTGTTTTCGTTTTAGGTTTCTTTGTCCTAGATATATATTTGTTTGCTAAATATAAAGTCTTTAGATGGAATCTAGAAAGTGACTTCATTGCTGCCATAACCATCATGAATAATTCCTTTAAATCAGGTAGAAGTATCACTCAGGCCATTGAAATTGTCAGTACTGAAGTAGGGGGAACCATCGGTGCCGAATTCAAAAGAATGAACTTAGAACTCTTATATGGCCTAGATATCGGTCAAGTTTTCAAAAGATTTTCCAAAAGAGTAAATTTAGAAGAAGCAACTTATCTTACTGCCTCACTTACCATATTAAATAAAACTGGTGGTGACATCATTAAAGTGTTCTCCTCAATTGAAAGAAGTCTTTTCGATAAACGTAAACTTAGATTAGAACTAAAAAGCCTAACCAGTGGTAGTAGAATCATCGTCTATGTCTTACTAGGTATTCCATTTTTCTTCATTTTTGTCATCAGTCTCATAAACCCCGGCTACTTTATGCCATTTTTGACGACTGATATTGGACGTATCCTCTTGATATTTATGATAATTTACTATATAATTTTTGTGGTAGTAGTTCGTAAAATAATGAAGGTGGTGATTTAATGGATGAACAAACCAAATTCATTGAAAGAATTTATGGACAAAAAGAATTAGATAATATAAAAGCCAAAATAAAATGTTTAGGTAAAGACACTAAATATACAGCTACGACCTTTTGTATGTCCAGAATCATCATCACCGCCCTTGCATTCATACTTACTATATTACTAACAGATATGGGCTATATATATGCCCCATTTGTTGCCATTATTTGTTACTATTTATTTTACTATTTAAACATAACTAAAAAGCTAAAAGAAAGAAATAGACGTTTAGAACACCAAGCCCTATACTTCTTTGAAATTTTAACCCTAACCTTAGAATCAGGGCGAAACTTAGAAAACGCTTTAATAGTTACTTGTGAAAATGTCGATTCAGAAATCTCTAGCCAATTTAAAAGCGCTTTAGATGAAATGAAGTATGGCAAATCATTAATTGAAGCTTTAGGTGACTTAAAAAAACAAATATCATCAGATATAATTGGTAACATAATATTAAATATAATTCAAACAAATAGGTTCGGCAATAGCATATTAGACACTCTTTATAATGAAGTTGACTTCTTAAGACAAAAAGAATTATTAACTACTAAAGAACAAATAAACAAAATTCCAAACAAAGTCAGCATTATTTCCGTATTATTCATCGTCCCATTAATTCTTGTTTTAATACTTGGACCATATTTGATTGAATTCATTAGTTAGGAGGAACATCTATGTATTATTTGATTGGAATAAAAGGAACTGGCATGAGCGCCCTAGCGTGCTTTCTTCATGACTTAGGCTATGAAGTAAAAGGTAGTGATGTTGAAACCCATTTCTTCACCGAAAAAGGACTAAATGAAAGAAACATTGAAATATTACCTTACGATGAAAAAAACATCACCAAAGACATGGTCATAATTAAAGGCAATGTCATTAAAGATGACCACCCAGAAATGATTAAAGCAAATGAATTAGATTTAAAAATATACACATATCAAGAAATGATATCTAAATTAACCAAAATGTTTATGACAATAACTGTTGCTGGCTGTCATGGCAAAACAACTACTTCCAATATGACCTATCAAGTCTTAAACGCTATTAAAGGCGCCAATTGCCTAATCGGCGATGGTACCGGCATAGCTAACAAAGAAAATAAATATTTTGTATTGGAAGCTTGTGAATACCAAAGACACTTCTTATCATATACCCCATATTATGCTATTATTACAAACATTGAATTAGATCATGTTGATTATTATAAAGATATAGATGATGTTATTGATGCCTTTACCGAGTATGCCAATAATGCTGAAAAAATGGTTATAGCTTGTGGAGATGATCCATACACCCATAGCCTAGAAGTCAGTAAACCAATATTCTATTATGGACTAGATGACGATAATGATATAATTGCTAAAGATGTAAACTATACTGAAAACGGTGTAACTTTTGATGTGTTTGTTGAAGATAATTATTATGGACATTTTGACTTGCCATTATACGGTAAACACATGCTTTTAAATGCTTTAGCCGTGATTAGTTTAGCATACTATGAAAGATTCGATGCTAAAGAAGTATCTAAAATACTAAAGGAATATCATGCTGCCAGAAGAAGATTCAATGAAACACAAGTTGGCACAAACATTTTAATTGATGATTATGCCCATCACCCAACCGAATTAAAATGTACAATAAAATCAGCCCGTCAAAAATATCCTGATAAAAATTTAATTGTCATTTGGGGGCCACATACATATTCAAGAACCAAAGCCTTTAAAGATGAATATATTGAAATTTTAAAAACCGCCTCTAAAGCTTATATCATGGATATATATGCTGCTAGAGAAAAAAAAGGAGATATTGATATCGACATAAACGATATCATCAAAGCTATTCCAAATGCCGAGCACATCACTGAACAAGAAACCGACAAATTGTTAAAATATGAAAATTCAGTTCTTTTATTCATGAGTCCTAAGGACTTAACCTCATTTGAACAAGACTATATAAATAAATATCATGAAACACACGATAAACCTAGTGAAAACTAGGCTTTTTTCTTAAAGTGTAGTATAATCTTTTTAGGTGATAAATATGTTTGACCGTTTAGAATTAATCATTGGCGACAAAATCAATTTACTTAAAAATAAAACTATTATGTTAATTGGTCTTGGTGGAGTAGGCTCCCATACTTTTGAAGCATTAGTGCGAAGTGGTATTGGTAATATCATTATAATTGATAATGATACTGTAGATATCACTAACTTAAATAGACAAGCATTAGCTTTTCAAAACACTATTGGTAAACCAAAAGTTGACATTGCCAAGCAAATGGCCAAAAATATAAATCCTAACTGTCACATCTTACCTTATCAAATTTTCTTAAATGAAGATAATATTAATGATATTTTTAAGCAAAAAATAGACTTTATCATTGATGCCATTGATACCATTAATACTAAAAAATTAATTATAAAAAAATGTATAGAAAAAAATCTACCATTTATATCAGTGATGGGAACCGGCAATAAAATGCACCCAGAATTACTTGAAATAACCGATATTAGACAAACCTCATATGATCCAATTGCTAAAATTTTAAGAAAAATGATTAAAGAAGAAAAAATAAAACAGAAAGTGCCCGTTATTTTTTCAAAAGAAAAACCATTAATTAAAGGTAAAATAGGCTCAAATGCTTTCGTTCCCGCATCCGCTGGATTATTAGCCACTAGCTACACAATAAATAAAATATTGGAGGAAGAACATGAATGAAAAATTACTGCAAATAATTAATAGTTTAGAAGGCTCATTATTAGGTATCGGTTTTGAAGATGACCTTTTGTTAGATGCCATTGAAAACAATAATAATATCTACTCTTGTTATTTATTAACTAAAAAAAATCCTTCTAGCAAAAAATTTAACATGACAAAAAAAGGACGTAATAAAAAAATAAACATCAAAAAAATCAAAAAACAATTTAAAAAGAAATCCTTAGACACCATCATCTGTAACTACGAAACTATTAAACCATTTTACCGCAGTTTTATTCCAAATAGTATCTATCTTAACAAAGGCACTTTATATATATATGGTAACAAAGAGGATTTACAAAAAATAAAGCCCAAATATCAAAGGTATACTTCTTTAATTAAAATTGATAAAACCGAAGATGGATACATTATGAAAATAAACAATCAAAATACTCAAAATCACTTCTTCAAAGACAATTTATTCAAATTAAAAGATTTTGGCTCAGATACTATTGATATCATGACTGACTTATTAATTAATTAAAATTTGACAGCTATTATTAAATAATATATAATACCCAAGCACAGGAGGGGAATATCATGAAAAAAGAGCAATTTGTATTCATAAATGATGGAAATGGCATTGAAGGAATTATATCTAAAGGTCATATTGATAAAGAAACATCAGTTAAGCCTAAAGTATTAATTCAAAATAAAAAATCGGAATATATATGGGATCCAGTTTTTGAATGTTTTGTTCCAAAAAGCGAAGATAACACATTAGAAAAAGGTAGTGTTACTATAAATTCCAAACATATCAAATAAAAGTACTATCAGCCAAATAGTACTTTTTCTATAATAAAATATGCTTCAATACTCACTTAATAAATAAGTAAAAATATATTGACATTAAACACTTAATGTGTTAATTTATTAGTAGACACACAAAAGTGTTTTTTATTTGAAAAAAAGTAGGTGAGGTATATGGCTAAAAAAGAAAAAAAATCAAATAAAGAAAAAAAGAAATTTTTAAGTGGCCTTCGCAGTGAATTTAAACAAATTAGATGGCCTAAGAAAAAAGAAATGTTCAAATATTCACTAGCAGTTTTAGTATGTATCGTTGTATTCGCACTATTCTTTATATTGTCAGATTTAATTATTGCTGCTATAAGAACATTATTGGAGGGGTAAACAATGAAAAAAGAATGGTATGTCGTTAATACTTATTCAGGACATGAAAATAAAGTAAAAGAAAAATTAGAAATGCGTGCCAGTTCAATGGGCATGGAAGATTATATCTTAAGAGTAGTTGTTCCAGAAGAAAACGTTATCGACGCAAATGGCAAAGAAAAGAAAGTTAAACTTTTCCCAGGCTATATTTTAGTAGAAATGGTTATGACAGATGAAGCTTGGTTCATTGTCAGAAATACCCCTGGTGTTACGGGCTTCATTGGTTCATCTGGTAAAGGTGCTAAACCATTCCCATTAACCCCAGCTGAAGTTGATAGAATTTTAGGTTCAATGGGTATGAGTCGATTAGATGCCGAAAACGATTTAAAAGAAGGCGAAAAAGTCAAAGTTGTCTCTGGACCATTTGAAGGCATGTATGGTGTTATTAAATCAGTAAATCTAAAAGAAGCTAAATTGGAAGTTGCTATTGACTTGTTTGGACAAGAAACAATTGTCGAACTTGAATTATCACAAATCACCAAAGCTTAAAGTAACACTTTGCCATGTTACTTTTTTCTTATAAGTTAGTTAAAAAAGTAATATTAAAAAAATAAAAAAATACTATATAAATATCAAAAAAAGTTTACAATCATTTTAAAATGTGCTATTATTAATACGCTATATTATTTTGATATAGAGAAGTGGGAGATTACCAAATGAGAAAAATGAAAAATGGAAAGCGGATAATCATTGGAACCACCCACGAAAAAAATTATAGGAGGTGTTTTTCGTGGCAAAAGATGCAACTAATAAAATTAAGAAAATTAAAATTCAAATCCCTGCTGGAAAAGCAACACCAGCTCCACCAGTTGGTACAGCACTAGGACCTGCAGGAATCAATTTAGGAGAATTTTGTACAAAATTTAATGATGCAACAAAAGATAAGATGGGTGATATATTACCAGTTGAAATTACCGTCAATGAAGATAGAAGTTTCAGCTTTGTAGTTAAAACCCCACCAGCAGCATTCTTAATTAAAAAAGCTTGTGGCATCAAGAAAGGTTCAGTTAATGGTAAAAAAGATACTGTTGCAACCTTATCTAAAGACAAGCTAAGAGAAATTGCTGAGACAAAATTACCAGATTTAAACTGCTATACTGTCGAAGATGCAATGAAGATCATCGAAGGTACTGCATTAAATATGGGCGTTAAAATTGAAGACTAAAACCCATGCTATGTGGGAGGAACAATCCGCAAAAACCACAAGGAGGTAAAAAAAATGAAAAAAGGTAAAAAATATTTAGCAGAGGCCAAAAAGCTTGACAAAAATAAACTTTACACTAAAGAAGAAGCTATAAAATTAGTAAAAGAAACTTCTTATGCTGGCTTTGATGCCTCAGTAGAAGTAGCTATGCACTTAAATCTTGATACTAAAAAAGCTGACCAACAATTAAGAGGCGCTGTTGTCTTACCAAAAGGAACCGGCAAAACCAAAAAAGTATTAGTTATTGCTAAAGGTGAAGCTGCTAAAGCTGCCAAAGAAGCTGGTGCTGATTATGTTGGCGACACTGACATGATTGAAAAAATCAGTAAAGAAAATTGGTTTGACTTTGATAGCTTAATTGCTACTCCAGATATGATGCCTGCTTTAGGTAAAATTGGTCGTATTTTAGGACCAAAAGGTTTAATGCCTAACCCTAAAACTGGTACTGTTACCATGGATACTAAAAAAGCTGTTGAAGAAGTTAAAAAAGGTAGAGTTGAATACCGTACAGATTCTTACGGAAATGTTCATGCCTTAATTGGTAAAGTTTCATTTAGTGATGAAGATTTATTAGAAAACTTAAAAACCTTTGTTACTTTAATCATCAAATCAAAACCAAGTGTTGTTAAAGGAACTTATGTTAAAAATATTTCTTTATCATCAACTATGGGACCTGGTATTAAAGTAGATGTAACTAGCTTTGACAAATAAAGTTAGCTATGTTATAATGAATTCGTAATTTAATTATGCCGTAGACAGTAGGTGCCCTAAAGCTTAATTTCCTACCGAGACATTGAATAAAGTCTTTTAGCTCTGGCATAATACCCAGAGCTTTTTTTAAACGGCAAACGGAAAGAGAGGTGCAAAGGACTTGGCTAATCAAAAAATCTTAGCTAAAAAACAAGAAATCATCGACGAAATAGCTGAAAAAACTAAAAATGCTTCTGCAATGGTTTTATTCGAATATCAAGGATTAACCGTTGAAGAAACTAATGAATTGAGAAGGGCTTTAAAAGAATCAGATTCAGAGTTCAAAATATATAAAAATACTTTGGTTAAAAGAGCATTTGATTCATTAAAAATCGACTTAGATGAAGATTTAAAAGGTCCAAAAGCAATGGCTTTCGGTACAGATGCTGTTGCTCCAGTTAAAGTTTTATATGACTTTGCTAAGAAGCATCCAGCTTTAGTTGTAAAAGTAGGTTTAATTGATGGCGAAAAAACTGATGAAGCAAAACTTTCAGAACTATCAAAATTACCATCAAGAGATGGATTGCTTACTATGCTTGCAAGTGGACTTATCTACCCACTTAAGAGCTTATCTATATGCTTAGACTTATATAGACAAAATTTAGAAAAAGAAGAAAATTAGAAAGGAATGATATAAATGGCAAAAATTAATAAAGATGAATTTATCGCTGGTCTAAAAGAAATGACTATGCTTGAAGTTATGGAATTAGTAGACGCTATGAAGGAGGAATTTGGTGTTGATCCAAGTGCTGTAGCCGTAGCTGCTGCACCTGCTGCCGCTGAAGAAGCTGCTGGACCATCTACAGTTACAGTAACCTTAACAGCTGCTGGACCTAACAAATTACCAGTTATTAAATTAATCAAAGAAGTTACTGGTTTAGGTTTAAAAGAAGCTAAAGACATTGCTGATAACGGTGGAGCTATTAAAGAAAATATTCCAACTTCAGAAGCTGATGAATTAAAAGCTAAGTTTGAAGAAGCTGGCGCAACTGTTGAAGTTAAATAATTACGAATATTAAGAGCCTGCACTATAAAAATATAGTGCGGGCTTTACCCATTTATTAAAAGGAGCGCAAAATGCCACATTATTTTACAAATGATTATGTAAAAAGCAATCAAAAAACAGTAAAAGTTATAATCAAAGATATTAACTTATCATTCGTTGTTGATAATGGGGTATTTTCCAAAAAAGGCTTAGACTTTGGTACTAGGACTCTTTTGGAAAATATCGTTTTAAGCAAAATGAAAGGGCATATCTTAGACTTTGGCACGGGTTATGGACCAATTGGTATTTATTTAAAAAAAGTCACAAATGCTAATATCGACATGATAGACATTAATGAAAGAGCCCTTGATTTAGCTAAAAAAAATGCTAAATTAAATAAAGTAAATGTTAATATCTTTAAAAGCGATATCTATGAAAATATCACCGAAAAATATGATGCAATTGTAACTAATCCGCCTATCAGAGTCGGTAAAAAAATACTTTATGATATTTTATTCGGTGCTAAAGATCATTTAAAAGAAAAAGGGGAACTATGGTTTGTAATAAATAAAAATCAAGGAGCTAAAACTGTAGTTAGAGATTTACAAAAAGACTACGATGTAACCATAGTTACAAAAAATAAGGGTTTTTATATAATATGCGCCAAAAACCGTTGACTTTTGGAGGTAAAACCTTTATAATTATAAATTGGCGACATGTACTTTGATAGGTGCATGAAAAATCTAAAAAACTAGTTTATAGGGGTGAAATACTTGGCATACAAAATACAAAAAATCAATAAAAAAAGAGAGAGAAGAAATTACGGCAAAACAAAAAATGCAATTGAATTATCTAACTTACTAGAAATTCAAAAAAAATCATACGAGTGGTTCATAACCGAAGGTATCAAAGAAGTTTTTGATGACATTTTTCCAGTGGAAAGTTTCACTGGTAATTTGTCATTAGAATTTGGGAATTATAGCTTTGATGAACCAAGACACACCATTAAACAATGTAAAGAACGCTATACTACTTATGCAGCGCCACTAAAAGTAGAAGCTAGACTTTTCAATGTTGAAACAGGTGAAGTAAAAGAACAAGAAATTTACTTAGGTGACATGCCAGTTATGACTGACAGTGGAGCTTTCATTGTCAATGGAGCTGAACGTGTTATCGTTTCCCAATTAGTTCGTTCACCATCAGTTTATTTCGGTAAAGAAGTAGACAAGAAAAACGGTAAAGTGACAGTTGGAACTCAAATTATCCCAACTAGGGGAACTTGGCTTGAATTTGAAACTGATGCCAGAGATATAATTTATGTTCGTATTGATAGAACTAGAAAAGTACCAGTAACCACTTTACTAAGAGCTATCGGCTTATCAAGTGACAGTGACATCCTAGATTTATTTGGTGAAAATGACTATCTTATTAAAACCATTGAAAAAGATACCAATAAAAATACCGATGAAGCTTTAATTGATATTCACTCTAAATTAAGACCTGGTGAGCCTAGTACTTTAGAAAGTGCAAAGAACCAATTAATCACTAGATTCTTTGATGCTTTCAGGTATGACTTAGCTAAAGTTGGACGTTATAAATTTAACAAAAAATTAAACGTAATTGATAGACTTTTAGGCTGCCGTTTAGCTGAAGATATTAAAGTAAATGGTGAAGTAATTGCCCAAAATGGTGATATCGTTACTAAAGAGTTACTAGAAAAATTAAAACCAATTTTCAAAGATGGTTATGGTAAAAAAGAAGCCTTAATTAATCAAGAATTAGATACTTATGGCGACGTTCAAATCGTAAAAGTATATTCAAAGACAAACCCAGAAAAAGTTGTTAAAATAATTGGTAATGACCAAGATATTGACATCAAACGTTTAACTGTATCTGATATTTATGCCTCATTATCATATTATTTAAACTTATTAGATGGCATTGGTTCATTCGATGAAATAGATCATCTATCTAATAGACGTGTTAGACAAGTAGGAGAACTACTTCAAAATCAATTTAGAATTGGTGTAAGTCGTATTGAAAGAATGATTAGAGATAGAATGAGTACTCAAGATATAGCAGAAGTAACACCAAAAAGTTTAATTAACATTAGACCACTTACAGCTGCAATCAAAGAATTTTTCGGTTCATCTCAATTATCACAATTCATGGATCAAATTAACCCAATCGCCGAATTAACCCATAAAAGAAGATTATCTTCATTAGGACCAGGCGGATTATCAAAAGATAGAGCTGGTATGGAAGTTCGTGACGTTAATCCATCACACTACGGAAGACTATGTCCAGTTGAATCTCCAGAAGGACCTAATATCGGATTAATTACCTCTTTAGCAAGCTACGCTAAAGTAAATGAATATGGTTTTATCATGACACCATATAGAAAAATAGAAAACAATAAATTAACTGATGAAATCAAATATATGACAGCTGATGAAGAATTAGAATACTATATCGCACCAGCTACTGTCAAAACAAACGATAAAGGTGAAATAATCGAAGATAAAGTACCTGTAAGATACCAAAATGATAACTTAATTATCGAAAAAGAAAAAATTGATTATATGGATGTTTCACCACAACAAATTATTTCAATTACAACTAGTGGAATTCCATTCCTTGAACACGACGATGGAAAAAGAGCTTTAATGGGTGCAAACATGCAACGTCAAGCCATCCCTCTATTAGAAGCTGAGGCTCCATATGTTGGAACTGGTATTGAAGCTATCGCAGCTAGAGACTCAGGCGTTGTTATATGCGCTAAAGCCGATGGTATTGTTGACTATGTTGATGCTCGTAAAATCATCATTAAAAACGCTAAAGGTACAGATACTTATTACCTAGAAGGATTTGAAAGAAGTAACATGGGTACATGTTATCATCAAAAACCAATTGTTAGAAAAGGTGATAAAGTTGAAACTGGTGAAGTTATAGCTGACGGACCATCAACCGATCAAGGTGAAATGGCCTTAGGTAAAAACTTAACTATTGCCTTTGTCAACTATGATGGATATAACTATGAAGATGCTGTAATCTTAAATGAAAGATTAGTTAATGACGATGTATTCACATCTATTCATATCAAAGACTACGAAATTGAGTGCCGTGACACTAAATTAGGTGCCGAAGAATTTACAAGAGACATTCCAAATGTTTCAGAAGAAGCACGTAAAAACCTAGATGAAAATGGTATTATTAGAATTGGAACAGAAGTTAAAGATGATGATATCTTAGTTGGTAAAGTAACTCCAAAGGGTATGGCTGAACTAACCTCAGAAGAAAAGTTATTACATGCCATCTTTGGTGAAAAGACAAGAGAAGTAAGAGATACATCTCTAAGAGTTCAACACGGCGGTGGCGGTATTGTTCACGATGTCCAAATTTTAACTAAAGAAGATAGTGATGAACTACCAGCCGGTGTCAGTAAAAAAGTTAGAGTATACATTGCTCAAAAACGTAAAATTGGTGTTGGTGACAAAATCTCAGGTCGTCACGGAAACAAAGGTGTTGTCTCTTTAGTCCTTCCAGAAGAAGATATGCCTTATGATAAAAACGGAAGAACTGTTGACATCTTACTTAACCCACTAGGTGTTCCATCTCGTATGAACTTAGGACAAATCTTAGAATTACACTTAGGAATGGCCGCTAAAACATTAGGTATCCATGTTGCAACCCCAGTCTTTGACGGTGCTACTAGAGATGAAATCATTGGCGCCTTAGAAGAAGCTGGATTAGACAAAGATGGAAAAATGTGGTTATACGATGGTAGAACAGGTGAGAGATTCGATAATAGAATCAGTGTCGGCGTTATGTATATGATTAAACTTGACCACATGGTTGACGATAAATTACATGCTAGATCAACCGGACCTTACTCACTAGTTACTCAGCAACCATTAGGTGGTAAAGCTCAATTTGGTGGTCAACGTTTCGGAGAAATGGAAGTTTGGGCATTGTATGCATATGGTGCTGCCCACATCTTACAAGAAATGATGACCGTTAAATCAGATGATGTAACCGGTCGTGTTAAAGTTTATGAAGCACTAGTTAAAGGTGAAGATTTACCAAAACCAAGTGTTCCAGAAAGCTTTAGAGTAGTCATTAAAGAATTCCAAGCTTTAGGACTAGATATAACCGTTTTAAATAAAGATGGTAAATTTGTCGAATTAAAAGAGTTAGAAGAAGCTGAAAAAGATTCATACGTACCAGACAGCGACTTAGAAAGTGAAATTTTAAAAGACAAAGCTCAAAATGACCAAAAAGAGCCAGAAGTTCCTAGTGAACTCGAAGAAGAATTAAATGACTTTGATGAAAATGAAGAAGAACAAGAACCAACAGATGAAGAATTAAAAAATTTGGAAGGGGAGGATAAATAATGGATGCAAATAGTTTTGAAGGAATAAGAATTGCCATTGCCTCACCAGAAAAAATTCGTTCATGGTCTTATGGTGAAGTAAAAAAAGCTGAAACCATGAACTATAGAACCTTAAAGCCTGAACGTGACGGACTATTTTGTGAAAAAATATTCGGACCAACTAAGGATTTTGAATGTGCCTGCGGTAAATACAAAAGATTAAGATATAAAAATATCATCTGTGACCGTTGTGGCGTTGAAGTTACAAAATCTAAAGTCCGTCGTGAACGTATGGGACATATTGAACTAGCTACACCAGTATCTCACATCTGGTTCTTCAAAGGTGTACCATCAAGAATGGGGCTAGTTCTTGATATGTCACCTAGAGATTTGGAAGAAGTATTATATTTCGTATCATATGTCGTTTTGGATCCAGGTGACACAACCCTTGAAAAAAAGCAAACTATCAGCGATAAAGAATATCGTAATTATTATGAAAAATATGGTAATACCTTTAGAGTTGGTATGGGTGCTGAAGCTATTAGAGAATTATTACAAGAAGTCGACTTACAAAAAGAAGTTGACGAAATTAAAAAAGAAATTGCGGAAATTAAAGATACATCTAGTCAAAAACGCATTCGTTTAATCAAAAGATTAGATGTCTTAGATGCTTTCCTAGAATCAGGTAATCGCCCTGAGTGGATGATTTTAACTGCCCTTCCAGTTATTCCACCAGAGCTTAGACCAATGATTCAACTAGATGGTGGTAGATTTGCTACCTCAGATTTAAACGATTTATATAGACGTGTTATTAATCGTAATAACAGACTAAAAAAACTAATTGATTTAAGCGCCCCTTCTATCATCATTCAAAATGAAAAAAGAATGTTACAAGAAGCTGTTGATGCCTTATTTGATAATGGTCGTCGTGGTAAAAATATCACTGGACCTGGTAATAGACCTTTAAAATCATTATCAAGCATGTTAAAAGGTAAACAAGGACGTTTCCGTCAAAACCTACTTGGTAAACGTGTTGACTATTCAGGTCGTTCTGTTATCGTTGTTGGACCATCACTTAAAATGTATGAGTGTGGTATTCCAAAAGAAATGGCCTTAGAATTATTCAAGCCACATGTTATTCATGGTTTAGTTTCTAAAGAAATTGCCAGCAACATCAAAGCTGCTAAAAGAATGATTGAAAATCAAGATGAACGTGTATGGGATATTGTTGAAGAAGTTATTAAAGAACACCCAGTATTACTTAACCGTGCGCCAACGTTACATAGACTTGGTATCCAAGCCTTTGAACCAAAATTAATCGAAGGAAAAGCAATTAGACTTCATCCACTTGTATGTCCAGCCTTTAATGCCGACTTCGATGGCGACCAAATGGCTGTCCACGTACCAATCAGTGAAGCTGCTCAAGCTGAAGCCAGACTTTTAATGTTAGGTGCTAATAACATTTTATCACCTAAAGATGGTTCACCAATCGCCACTCCTGGACAAGACATGGTATTGGGTAACTATTATTTAACTATGGAAAAAGCTGGCTTGGAAGGTGAAGGTAGAGTCTTTAGAAATACTGATGATGCCATTATGGCATATGAAAGAAGAGAAATTACCTTACACACACGTATTGCTTTACCAGTCAAATCATTTAAACATAAAATCTTCCCAGATAAATACATGGACAAATATTTAGTAACAACCCCTGGTAAAATAATATTCAACGAAGTATTCCCAGATACCTTCCAATATATTAACGATAGTAGTGTTGATAATGCTATTAAATGCACCCCAGCTAAATACTTTATTGATAAAGGTAAAAACATTAAAGAAGAAATTGAAAAAATGCCTTTAGTTAAAGCTTTAAACAAAGGTGCGATTGTAAGACTAATTGCCCAAATCTATAAACGTTATCACACAACTGAAACATCAGTTATGCTTGATGCCATTAAAGATTTAGGTTTCAAATATTCTACTTTATCTGGAATCAGTATCTCAATCGACGATATCAAAGAAAGTCCAATTAAAAAGGATGTTATCGCTGATGCCAATAAAAAAATCGATACAATCACTAAACAATTTAAACGTGGTTTAATCACTGATAAAGAAAGATATGACAATGTAATTCAAACTTGGTTTGATGCCAAAGCTAAAATCTATGATGATTTAGATAAAAGATTAAAATCCAACCCTGAATCTTCTATTACTATGATGATTGATTCTAAAGCCCGTGGTTCTATCGACCAATACGGACAAATGGCTGGTATGCGTGGTATCATGAGTAAACCAAATGGTGATTATGTTGAAATTCCAATTTTATCTTCATTATCAGAAGGTGTTACTGTATCAGAATTCTTTACATCTACTCACGGAACCCGTAAAGGTGCCGTTGATACAGCCTTAAAAACTGCCGATGCTGGTTATTTAACAAGAAGGTTAGTAGATGTTGTACAAGATGTCATTGTTAAAGAAGATGACTGTGGTACCGACCAAGGTGTCGTAGTCGAAGCCTTCTATAACACCGATGGTACTCCAATTGAATCACTAGAAGATAGAATTATTGGTAGATATACTAATAAGAAAATCTTACACCCAGAAACTAAAGAAGTATTATTCGATAAAGATACATATATTACTGAACAAGTTGCCGAAAAGATTATTAAAGCTGGAGTTACTAAAGTTCCAATCAGAAGCGTTCTAACATGTAAAACTGATCACGGCGTTTGCCGTAAGTGTTATGGTCGTAACTTAGCTACCGGTTCTGAAGTTGAACTTGGCGAAGCAGTTGGTATTATGGCTGCCCAATCAATCGGTGAACCTGGCACCCAACTTACCATGAGAAACTTCAACACTGGAGGAGTTGCTGGTGGAGACGATATTACTCAAGGTCTACCACGTGTTACTGAAATCTTTGAAGCCCGTAACCCTAAAGGTAAAGCCACTATTTCTGAAATTAATGGTGTTGTATCTAAAATTGAAGAAGATAATGGAATTTATAAAATATATGTTAAAAACGATGTTGAAACTCGTGAGCACACTTCTAACTATGGTGCAAAACTTGCTGTTGAGCAAGGTGAAGAAGTTAAAGCCGGATGGCGACTTACTCACGGTGCAATTTCACCAAAAGAATTATTAGTTGTAACTGATCCAATTACAGTACAGCAATATATTCTATTTGAAATTCAAAAAGTATATCGTTCACAAGGTGTTGATATTTCTGATAAACACGTTGAAATTATGGCTCGTAGGATGATCTCAAAGATTAGAATTATTGATTCAGGTGATTCATTATTCTTACCAGGTACAATGGTAAATATTAATAAATTCACAGAAGAAAATAAAAAACTAATCCTAGAAGGTAAACGACCATCAACCGGTAAACCAGTATTACTTGGTATTACTAAAGCCTCACTTGAGACTGAAAGTTTCTTATCAGCTGCCTCATTCCAAGAAACAACTAGAATCTTAACCGATGCTGCGGTTCATGGAAAAGTAGACCACTTAACCGGATTAAAAGAAAATGTTATTATTGGTAAATTAATACCAGCTGGTACAGGAGCTAAAAAATATCGTGATGTTGAATACACTTTGGAAAACGAAATGTTTAATGAGGAGCCACTAGAGGCCCTAGAACAAGAACTAATGGATTAATTAGTTCTTTTTTCTTAAAATTTGACAAACAAAAAGAAAAAAGACTATAATTAAAAAGAAAAAACATTCAAAGGAGGAAAAATCATGGAAAGCAATCACGTCATTTTAACAATAGGGGATGAGCACTATGTCATACCAATCGTCTCATACAACCATAATCGTAGTGATGAAATAGTAAGTATGACTTTACCAGATGAAGCTAAATTAAAAACTAGTACTAACAATGTTATTATTGTAACCGGTGAATCTGATTTTATAAATGCCATATTAGAAACATCAGGAGAAAAATTTTATCAACCTGAACAAACTAAACATGGGAAAATCATGCTTAAAAGGATAACTAAAGAAGCACCATTTAAACCATTTAGGGGAAAAGAAAATGAATAAAGAATATTATATGGAAAAAGAAGGCCTCGTTCTTTTAAAAAAAGATGCAGGGCAAATTTGGCAATATAGTTTTAAAGCTCGCGTTTGGTATAATGTTAATGAGTTAAAAGGTATAGAAAACCATCCCGAACTCGTTACCAAAATTAGTGAAGAAGAAGCACAAAATTTTATTGAACAAGTAGAAAATATGCTTGAAAATGCCAAACCTAAAAAAATAAAATAAATTATTTTCTAAAATAGATTTTTTTACTAAAAAATTCTAAGTTATTATTAGAATTTTTTCTTGGCATAATTGCGAAAAATGTCTATTTAATGTATAATTAAAAATAGTGTAGGGTGTGATAAATATGTATTTAAAATCATTAAAAGCCCATGGCTTTAAATCTTTTGCTGACAAAACAAATTTAGAATTCATTAATGGTATTAATGGAATAGTTGGACCTAACGGTTCAGGAAAAAGCAACGTTGTCGATGCCATCAGATGGGTTTTAGGTGAACAATCAGTCAAATCATTAAGAGGCGATGGCACTATGACTGATGTTATTTTTTCTGGTAGTAAATCGCGTAGTCCCATGAATATAGCCTCTGTATCATTAACCTTTGATAATCAAGATAAATACTTCCCTCTTGATTATGATGAAATCGAAATCAAAAGGCGAGTTTATAAAGATGGTACCAATGAATATTACTTAAATGGTGAAAAAATAAGATTAAAAGACTTAAACAATCTACTTTTAGATAGTGGTATTGCCAAAGAAAGCTTTAATATTATCTCACAAGGAAAAATTGAAAGTATTATCGCCAGTAAACCAGTAGATAGAAGAATCATCTTTGAAGAAGCCTCAGGCGTATTAAAATATAAAAGAAGAAAAGAAGAAGCCTTAAAAAAATTAGATAAAACTCATGACAACAAAAACAGAATAAATGATATCATATCGGAATTAGAAACCAGAATAAAACCACTAGAAGAAGCTAAAAATAAAGCCTTAGAATATAATCAAGTTAAAAATAAACTAGAAAACTTAGAAATAGCCCTAATCACTGAGGACATAACTAATATAAACTTTGAATATCACACAAGTAAAAACCAAATAGATTCATTAAATGAAGAAGTCTTAAGATTAATGACTAGTGGTAATCAAAACGAAGCTCAAATTGAAAAATTCAAAAATAGCATCTCATCATTAGATGAACAAATTAAAATTATGCAAAATAAAGTAATCGAACTAACCGCCCTATCAGAAAGGCTAAACAGTCAAAAAAATCTAATTAAAGAAAGGCAAAATAATAAAGTTGAAGATACCAAATTACACGAAAATATCTTAAACTTAAAAGAACGCGAATTAACAGTAACAAATAACATTTCCGCTATCAAAAACGGCATTATCCATTTAAAAGATCATCTGCACGTCCTCGAAAATAAACTAGAAAATGAAGAAAAAGCCAAAAATCAAATAAAGCTAAATAAAAACAATTTAGAATCAAAATTAACCAATTTAATTAGAGAAAAAAACAATCTCGAATTCAAAATAGAAAATTTAAAACAAAGTATAGAAAATGGTGGTGCCCTTCCACTTCCTGTTAGAAGTGTTTTAAATAATCCAAAGCTAAGAGGTATTCATAATGCTTTAGGTAACCTAATTGAAACCGATGAAAAATATTCACTAGCCATCACTACCGCCTTAGGATATAATGCCAATAATATCATCACTGACAATGAAAAATCCGCTCAAGAAGCCATCAAATATTTAAAAACTATTGGCCGGGCAACCTTTTTCCCATTAAATATAATAAAGCCTAAATATATTGACGATGACACTTTAAATAAAATTAAAAAAAGTCCAAATTATATTGATATTGCCAGCAACTTAGTCAAATATGAACCTAAATATCAAAATATCATTTTAAACCAATTAGGCAATATCATCATAACTAAAGACCTAGATTCCGCTACATACATAAGTAGACTAATAAATAATCGTTACCGCATTGTAACCTTAGATGGTGAAATTATTCATGTCGGTGGCTCTATGACTGGCGGTAAACAAAATAAAGCCAGAAATGTCATTTCTGATAAATATGACTTAGAAAATAACCTAAAGCAAAAGGATATTTTAATAGCCAAAATTAAAGAGATTGAAAATGAAATTAACGAAGTCGATTATAACTTAAAAGCTAAAGAAGATAAAATATATCTCTTAAATAAAGATAAAATGTTAAAAACCGATGAAATTAATAGTCAAAACGTAAAATTAAATGAACTAAACACTAATTTAGAACAAATAACTTTTGACATCAATAGCAATAATAAACTATTAGAAGGTAGCTTATCATCCGAAGAAGAAGAAATCTTAAATAAATATTATGCATCTTTGAAAACAAAAAACGAAGCTCAAACTGAATTAGATAGTCTAATCAAAGAAAAACAAAATTTAAATGAAACCCTAGAAGATTATGAAGCCTCATTAAAAAAAGAAAATTCATTATATACATCTAAAGCTAACGAGTTAAAAGACCTAGAAATAAAATCCAGTAGATTAGAAGTCAAATTAGATACTCTTTTAAACACTTTAACTGACACATATAGTATGACATATGATAAAGCTAAAGAAAACTATAAACTAGATATATCATTTGCCGAAGCCAAAAACGAAGTAAATAAATTAAAAAGAAAAATTAAAGATCTAGGCATCGTCAACTTAACCGCTCCTGAAGAATATGAAGAAGTAAACACTAGATATACCTTCTTAAAAACACAAATAGATGATTTAAACAAAGCAGAAAATACATTACTTGAAATTATTGACGAAATGGATACTGTCATGATCAATGAATTTCAATCGACATTCAAGATTATAAATGAAAATTTCTCTGAAACTTTTAGAGAATTGTTTAAAGGTGGTCATGCTGAACTAAAATTAACCGATCCTAATAATCTCTTAGAAACTGGCATCGAAATTATTGCCTCACCACCGGGTAAAAAACTAAGTAGTATTACTTTATTATCAGGCGGTGAAAAAACCTTAACGGCAATCAGTCTCTTATTTGCTATCATCAAATCTAAACCATCACCATTTTGTGTATTAGATGAAGTAGAGGCTGCTTTAGACGAAGCTAACGTTGACACTTTCGGCAAATACGTCGAAAAATTAAAATCCAAATCACAATTTATCATTATTACTCACAAAAAGAAAACTATGGAATATGCCAATATCTTATATGGTATAACCATGCAAGAATCAGGCGTTAGTAAACTAGTTAGTGTAAAATTAGAAGATATCGAATAAATATCTTCTTTTTCTTTAAAAATAAGCACATTTCCTGTATAATGTATAAAAGGTGATGAAAAATGTTAAAAGTTCAAAATCTATCTGTTAGATATGGTAAAAGAGTACTATTTGAAAATGTTAATCTTGAATTTAATGAAGGAAATTGTTACGGTGTTATTGGCGCTAATGGTGCTGGTAAAAGTACCTTGCTTAAAATCTTAACTGGGCAAATCGAAAGTACCACAGGTGAAGTCATCAAAAATAAAGGCGAAAGACTATCCTATTTAAAACAAGATCATAACTTGTATAATGATTATACCGTTTTAGATACTGTTATTATGGGCAATGATAGATTATATCAGGTTATGAAAGAAAAAGATGCCCTATATATGAAAGAAAATTTTACCAATGAAGATGGTATTAAAGTAGGGGAGTTAGAAGACGAATTTGAATCACTAAATGGCTGGGAAGCAGAAAGTAATGCTTCAATCTTACTTGCTGGTTTAGGTATACCAAATGATCTTTATTATGAAAAAATGGCTAATATCAAAGATAAAGATAAAGTTAAAGTTTTACTTGCCCAAGCCTTATTTGGAGATCCTGATATTTTACTATTAGACGAACCAACCAATGGCCTTGATATACAAAGTAAAATATGGCTAGAAAACTTCCTAGAAGATTATAAAGGTACTATCATTTTAGTATCCCACGATAGACATTTTTTAAATACCGTATGTACTCATATGGTCGATATTGATAGAGAAAGAATTCAAATAACTATCGGTAACTATGACTTTTGGTATAAATCCAATGAACTTATGCAAAAACAGTTAAAACAAGCCAATAAAAAGAAAGAAGAAAAGATCAAAGAATTACAATCTTTCATAGCTAGATTCTCAGCCAATGCTTCCAAATCAAAACAAGCCACCTCCAGAAAAAAACTACTAGAAAAAATCACCTTAGATGAATTAAAACCCTCAACAAGAAAATATCCTTATATTAACTTTGATTATGAAAGAAGATTAGGTAAAGAAATAATAACTCTAAGTAAAATAAATGTTAGTCAAAATGACAAACCAATATTAAAAAATTTCACCTTAAATATTAAAAAAGATGATAAAATTGCTTTAATAGGTGAAAATGAAATCGCCAAAACCACTTTACTACAAATTCTAGCTGGCGAAAAAACACCAGATAGTGGCGAAGTTAAAATGGGTACAACCGTTATAACTTCGTACTATCCAAAAAATCACGATAAATATTTTAATAATGATGAAAATCTAGTCGAATGGCTAAGACAATATTCAGAAAATAAAGAAGATGCTTTTGTTAGAGGCTTTCTAGGTCGCATGCTATTTTCATCAGAAGAAGCTTTGAAAAAAGTAAATGTTCTATCAGGTGGTGAAAAAGTAAGATGCATGTTTGCTAAAATGATGCTCAACAAAGGAAATGTCTTACTATTAGATGAACCAACTAACCATTTAGATATTGAATCAATTACCGCTTTAAATAATGGTTTAAATAAATTCGATGGGCCAATCGTTTTTGCTACCTTTGACACTGAATTAATCAGCACTTTAGCTAATAGATTAATATTAATTAAAGATGATGGTACATATATTGATAAACAAATGACATATGACGAATATTTAGAAAAATACGAAAAACGTTAGAAACATAAATTCTAACGTTTTTATATATCCTTACGGCTAATATCTTTGCTTTGAAACCTTTCTTTACCATCATCACTTTCAAAATATATTTTAAAACCACATTCATTCGCAATTTTCTCGATAATTTCAAAAGTAGGTTGAATAGTTTCTGTCTCATATTGTGAAACAGTATTTCTTGCCACTCCTGCAATTTTGCCAATTTGCCCCTGTTTATATTTTTTCTTTCTTCTCATATATCTAAGAACATTTCCTATCATAATATCACCACTTGAATTATCTCAAAATCAGACTATTTATGCTTAATATATCTGTAATAAAGACATATAATAAAATTGTAACCATAAAATAGTCAAAAAAAAGATCGAAAGAAATGGGGAATAATAAAATGAAAAAATAAAACAAATCTTAAAAAGCAGAATATTTCTATTTATCACCACAGCCATTTTATTTAGTGTAGTTGGAGTATCAGCGGCCACATATTTTCCTTCTAATAATGTAACTTATGATAATAAAACTAGTGGCTTAGAAAGTACTGATGTGCAGGGAGACATAGATGAGATTTATTTAAAAGCATTCCCAAAAGTCCCAGAAGCAGGTGACACACCAATAGATATTGTAACCTCAGGTGATGGACTTTATAAAGATGAGTATGAAGATGGAAAATATACATATAAAGATACAAATCCCAATAATTATGTAACATTTAATAATGAATATGCAGGTTGGCGAATTATATCTATTGAAGATGATACATTAAAATTAATAAAAAACGATAGTATAGGAAAAAAATATCTGGATGGAACATGGCAAGATTCAGCAGCGCAAACGTACTTAAACCAAACATATTATAATAGTTTAAATTCCACCGCTCAAAGTCAAATAATAACCCATGATTGGAATATTGGCGAAAATGTAATCATGAATCCTATGGCACCATACGAAATACAAACAGATTTAAAAAAATTAATAGTTCAAGAAAAATTAGACAAATGGAATGGTAAAGTAGGTCTTATTTCTATTAGCGAATATATAAGAGCAAATTCAAATTTACTTGAATGTAATACGTGGTGGTTACACGGTACTTTAAATATGAATACTTGCATATCAACTAATTGGATGTATTATTCAAAAGAAAACTGGTGGACAATGATTAACTTCAATAACAAAATAAATAGTGCCTACATAATAGCTTCAAACGGTAATATTGGTTATAATAATGACAGTCATAAAGAGAATGCGCTTAGACCGGTAGTATATTTATCTAAAGATATCAAAATTACAGGTGGTTATGGCACACAAGACAATCCTTACAGGTTCGAATAAAAAAACGTTAGATTCCAAGTCTAACGTTTTTATACAAAAAATGTCGGCCCACTATTAGAAACAAATTGGGCACTTTCATTAGGAATGCTATTATCGTTAATAACACTATCACTCATATTATTAGAATTGTTAATAGGTGTATCTACTTTTTTAAATTCATTCATGACCTTAAACATTGTCTTTGCATTTCTCATCATCGGTGCCGCTTGTTTAACTAGTGGAATCGCTTGATTAACTAACCCCAAAGTTCTTTGCGCACCATTTAAAATACTTGACCAATTAATACCTCTCCTTAAAGTACCACTAAATAAACCTCTGCCTAAGCTAGAACTAACAGTAGGCATCATATAATAATAGGGATTATAATAATTCATGACTTATGCCCCTTTCTAAAATATTATATGTTTTAAATGAAAAAAGTTTTATTTTAAAACATAATATGTTATAATAATTTTAGTGTATGAGAATAGGAAGGTGTCAAAATGAAAAAAATACTTTCACCGTTTATATATATTTATAAAGGTTTTTTAGTGATTTTAAAAGCAATTCTCTCATTTATAAAATATGTTTTTTTAGGTATATTAGCCTTTCCAACCATGCTCGTAAAATTATTTGCTAAAGACAAAAAAAATAAAGTAACCATAAATTCTCGTAAAACAGAAAATAATTACAAAAAAACAGACGTATTATTAGCTGAGCATCAAAGAGAAAAAGAACAAAAAAAACAAAAAGAAGAAGAAGCTAGACAAAAACTGAAAGAAAATCAAGAAAAGAAAGCCCAAAAAAGATTAAATGATTACATCCAAGATAGTTCAAAACTAGAAGATAAAACAGCCGGTGAAAAATTAGACCAATTCGGTACAGAAGTATTAAGTTTTTCTGATAAAGTTAAAAATGCCCTTGGAATTGGAAAGATTAAAGATAAATATCAAAATGCTCCTGAAATGGCAGTCAACTATGAAGGACCAGAAGCCCAAAAAACAAAAGAGAAACAAACATATGAATATATTGTTAGAACTCCAGAAGGAAAAATAGTCAAAGGATACTTCTCAGCCTTTTCTTTAGTCGAAGTTTTCTCATATTTAAAAAGTCAGGGCAATACAGTTTATAATATCAAAACAAACAAATGGATAAACACCATGTATGGTAGTGTTGGCGGTTCGCATGATAAATTCAAAACAAAAGATCTAATCTTCTTTTTAGCCCAAGTATCTACATACTTAAAAGTTGGAATGCCCTTAGCCGACGCTATCAACATCTTATCAAAACAATTTAAAAATAAAAAATACAAACGCATTTTATCTACATTAAACTATGATTTAACAACAGGTAAAAGTTTTAGTGAAGCTTTATCAAAACAAGAAAATGCTTTTCCAAGCATCTTAACTAATATGGTCAAAA
Organism: uncultured Bacilli bacterium; assembly: GCA_944371685.1. Lineage (GTDB taxonomy): Bacteria > Bacillota_I > Bacilli_A > RF39 > UBA660 > Coprosoma. The sequence continues at coordinate 27,940 of CALVXV010000002.1, forward strand.
CCGCTGAAATGACAGGTGAACTGCCAGAAACATTAGATGACATGGAAGAATATTTCTCAGAAATAGAAGCAACTAGAAAAGCTATGGTTACAGCTATGCTTTATCCAGCTATAATTTTTGTTATTGCCATTGGCGTTGGAACTTTTATCATGCTATATGTTGTTCCAAAATTCGTTGAAATTTATAGCAGTATGGATAATGCCGAAATTCCAGGCATTACTCTAGCTGTTTTGGCTCTCAGTGAATTTCTTCAAAAATATATCATATATATTGGAATAAGCGTTGTAGTCATTTTAATTCTATGTATTTATTTATATAAAAATGTTAAATCATTTAGAAGAACTATTCAGTGGGCATTAATGCACTTACCAGTATTTGGTGATGTGATCATATATAAAGAAGTTACAACATTTTCAAAAACCTTCGCATCACTGCTATCACATAATGTCTTTATAACTGATAGTATGGACATATTAAATAAAGTAACTAATAACGAAATATATCGTTCTTTAATATATGATGCCATTAGTAATATCTCCCAAGGTAAATCAATATCTGCCGCCTTCAAAGATCAGTGGGCTTTCCCAATTCCAGCATATGAAATGATCGTAACTGGCGAAAGAACAGGCCAACTTCCTGAAATGATGCAAAAAATTGCATTATATTATCAAGATCTACACAAAAATTCAGTAACCCGTATTAAGACATTCGTTGAACCAGCCTTAATAATTCTATTAACCGTTATGGTTGGAATTATCGTTTTGTCAATTGTTGTACCAATGTTCTCAATGTACGGTCAAATTCAAGCATAAAGGTGATGTTATGGAAATTATAATCGGTATATTTTTATTCATAATGGGAACTATTTTTGGTTCCTTTTACAATGTCGTAGGTTATAGGCTTCCCAAAGGTGAATCTATCGTATTTCCACCAAGCCACTGCACCAACTGTAATCATAGATTAACCGCTTTAGAATTAATACCCGTATTATCATACGTATTTCAAAAAGGAAAATGTAAACATTGTCATCAAAAAATATCACTATTTTACCCCATATTTGAATTACTAACTGGGATTCTTTTCACAATGTGCTACATCTCATTCGGTCTAACTCCTAATTTAATAATCGCTTTAACCTTTGTTTCTATGATGATAATTATTGTTGTTAGTGACTATCACTATTTAATAATATCTGATGAGGTTTTAATAACTTTTGCTATTATATTATTTATAGAAATTTTATTAATAAATGGGCTAAAAATCGCCTTATATTCATTATTAAATGGTGCGCTAGCCTTTTTAACTATGTTTCTATTAAAAAAATTCGGTGATTTTCTATTTAAAAAAGAGTCAATGGGTGGTGGCGACATCAAGTTATTGTTCATCTTTGGGATGATCTTAACATATCCAATCGCCATATTATCTATTTTTGTAGGTTCTTTAATTGGCCTGCCAGTAGCGCTCGTCATTTTGTGGAAAAAGAAAAATAATATCATCCCTTTTGGGCCTTTTCTCGCTGCTGGAGCCACCTTGCTATTATTACTACAAATAAATTTAGATACCATTATAAACTTATATCAATAAATTGGTAAAAACTGATTTATTTTCGCATTGAAAAGATTAATCATGATATAATAATAAAAAAGGAGCTGTTAAAATGAAACCATTGTTACTTTGTATTTTAGATGGCGTTGGCATTAGACCAAATCAAAATGGTAATGCATTAAATGCTGCTAAAACCCCTAATTTAGATATGTTATTTAATAAATATCCCCATACCACATTAGAAGCAAGTGGTAAAGCTGTTGGCTTACCCAAAGGCCAAATGGGTAATAGTGAAGTAGGGCATATGAACATCGGTACTGGTAGAATTCCAAAGCAATCTTTAGATATTATTACCGAGGCCCTTGAAAATGGTGAAATAAAAAACAATAAAGAATATCAAAATTTAATCAAACATCTAAAAAAATATAACTCTGACCTTCATATATGTGGACTATTAAGTGATGGTGGAATACATTCACATATAGACCATCTATTAGGTTTAATTGACATTTTAAAAGACGAAAATATAAATCATATTTATTTTCATATTTTTACCGATGGCAGAGACACTAAACCTCATGAATCATTAAAATTTATTAAAATACTAGAAGAAAAAATAGCCCAAGCAAAAATTGGTGAAATTGCAACTATAGCCGGTAGATATTATGCAATGGATAGAGATAACCGTTGGGACCGCATCGAAAAAGCCTACAAACAAATGACTGAAATTACTGAAACTTATAATATTGAAAATCAAATAACCACAAATTATCAAAAAAACATAACTGATGAGTTCATCGAACCATTTTCTCATACCAATGGTATTATTAAAGAAAACGACGGTATTTTAGTCTTTAACTTTAGACCAGATAGACTAAGAGAACTATTTACCGCTTTAACTAGCCCTGACTTTAAAGAATTTAAAAGAACTTTCATTCCTAATTTAAAATTAGTAACCATGATGCCTGTCGATAAAAACGTCATATGTACTAATCTATTTCATCACCCTAAAATAACCAATTATTTAGGTGCTGTCTTAGCTAAAAATCAGCTAACTCAACTTAGAATTGCCGAAACCGAAAAATATGCCCATGTCACATATTTCTTTGATGGTGAAAACGAAACTAAACTTAAAAAATGTGATAAAATACTAATTCCATCACCAAAAGTCGCCACATATGATTTAAAACCCGAAATGAGTGCCTATATAATCACTGATACACTTTTAGATATAATAGAAGATTATGATGTTATAATTTTAAATTTTGCCAACGGTGATATGGTCGGTCACACTGGTAACTTTGATGCCACTGTTAAAGCCCTTGAAGCTATCGACAAATGCATTGGTAGAATATATCAAAAAATAGAAACCTTAAATGGCACACTTTTAATAACCGCCGATCATGGAAACTGTGATTATATGGTAGATAGCGAAGGCAATATCATTACATCTCACTCAGTAAATCCCGTACCATTTTTAATCACCAAAGAAAATATTAAACTAAAAAATGGTTGCCTTGCCGACATCGCCCCAACCATTTTAACTCTTTTAAAATTAACTATTCCAAAAGAAATGACAGGCAATGTTTTAATTATGTAACATTTGTGTTATAATAAGCTTAAGACAAGGTGATATTATGAAAACAAATTATAATGAAATTATGGAAAACACATTAGCAAATTTAAAAGGAAAGCCTAAACTTTTATTGCACGCATGTTGTGGAATATGTACAAGTTCAGTTTTAGAAAGGCTTTATCCTTTTTTTGATATCACCATTTTATACTACAATCCAAACATATATCCAGAAGAAGAATATTTAAAAAGGTTCGATACTTTAAAAGAAATAATTTTAAAAATGAAAATTAAAGTAAAACTTTTAGAAATAGGTTATGAAAGTAAAGAATTTAAAGCCATTTCTAAAGGCCTAGAAAACGAAAAAGAGGGTGGTGAAAGATGCACTAAATGCTTTTATCTAAGATTAGAAAAAACCGCTAAATTAGCTCAAAAACGCAACTTCGATTACTTCACCACAACCCTCTCAGTAAGTCCACATAAAGATAGTCAAAAATTAAATCAAATTGGTAAAGTATTATCAGAAAAATATAACGTAGAATATCTTTATTCAGACTTCAAAAAAAAGGAAGGATATAAAAGAAGTAACGAACTAGCCAAAAAATATGATTTATACCGTCAAAACTACTGCGGTTGTAAATATTCATTAAATGAAGCGTTAGAATATCAAAATAAATAGGAGATAGTATGAAAAAGAAGTATGTTATTGGTATTATCATAATCATTATCTTGTTAATTAGTAGTGCTACTTTATTCTTTTGGCCACCATCATTCAAACTAAAAGGAAATAATATTACTCTAAAATATGGTCAAGATTATAAAGAACCAGGCTATACTGTAACCAAATTTGGAAAAGACTATTCAAAAAAAGTAAAAATTAAAGATAAAATCAATCCCAAAAAATTAGGCACTTATGAAATAATCTATGAATTAAAATTACATGGTATAACTTATAAACAAATAAGAAAAGTCACCATTACCGATAAAGAAAAACCAAAAATAACTTTAAATGGAAACCAAAATATCACCATCTGCCCAAATGCCAATTATACTGAAGATGGTTACACAGCCATAGATAACTATGATGGTGATATTACCGATAAAGTGCAAGTAAAAAATGAAAATAATAAAGTCACATATCAAGTAACAGATTCATCTGGTAATACCGCTAAAATAACAAGAACAATAACCAAAGAAGATAAAACTAAGCCATCCATAACATTAAAAGGCAATCAAAATCAAACAATTTATCTAGGTACATCTTGGCAAGAACCTGGTTATACTGCCAGCGATAACTGTGAAGGCGATATTACAAATAAAGTTGTTGTAACCGGCTCTGTTAATATTAAAAAAACCGGCAGTTATAAAATAACTTATACCGTCAAAGACAATATAGGCAATTCTTTTGAAACATATAGAATCATTAAAGTCATAAATAAACCCGTTACAAATAATACAAATACTAATGCTAAAGGTGTCATTTACTTAACCTTTGATGATGGACCAAACGAAGGAACCACTAATGTCATCCTAGATATATTAAAAAAAGAAAACGTCAAAGCTACTTTCTTCGTTACCAATAAAGGCCCAGACTATCTAATCAAAAGAGAGTATGATGAAGGCCACACCGTTGCTCTGCACACCGCTTCACATGATTATGCCACAGTTTATAAATCAGTAGATAGTTACTATAATGATTTAACCCAAGTTCAAAATAGAGTCAAAAGAATTACTAAAACTGAATCTAAAATAATTAGATTCCCAGGAGGTTCCTCAAATACTGTCTCCAAAAAATATTCAAAAGGCATCATGACTACTTTAACCAAAGATGTTTTAAGTAAAGGTTACCATTATTTTGATTGGAATATTGACTCTGATGATGCCGGAAGTGCTAAAAGCTCATCCGCCGTTTATAATAACGTCGTTAGAAACCTAAGCAAAAATAAAGCTAATATAGTTTTAATGCACGATATTAAAACGCCAACCAAAGATGCCTTAACAAGCATCATCAAATTTGGTAAAAATAATGGCTATACCTTCGCTAAAATAACCATGGATACACCAATGGTCACTCATAAAGTAAATAATTAATTGGAGATGAAAACATGATAAAAAAAACTATAATTATCAGTCTATTAATTATCATAATAACTACATTAGCTTTTTCTTATTACTATGACCAAACCCTTCTAACTCGTTTAGAAGCAAAATATAATAATACTCAAAACTATAATGATTTAATTCATTTATGTAACAATCTTTATGAAACTAATGACTATAATAAACAAATCAAATATTGTAGTAAAATGTTAAATAATAAAGACCAATTCTTAAAAGCCAAAAAAGAAAGTGAAGATGCTGAAAAAGAATATTCTATATATACATTTTGGTACCTAAAAGCTTTACTTAATAATAAAAACTATGATAAATATAAAACCGAATTCGATCATTATTTTTATAAGTTAAATAGTTTAACTATGCTAGAAAAATTATATAATAACTATATTAAAAATGACACATTCAATCACCAAGCACTAACTATAATTTTAGAAAGTGCCAATGACAATGTCAATAAAATAAACAATTTAACTTCCCCTTCAAAAGAGGATATAAATAGATATAAAGTATTGCAAACTATTAGATATAATATATACACTAAAACAAATAATAAAAATAAAGCCAGCAAAGTCTTAAAAGAAAAAGAAGATTATTTAAACAAAGTCAAACAAAATAATTAAAGAAATGTCCAAAAAACATTTCTTTTTAAATTTTATTTGCATTTAAAAAATCAATATGTTAATATTATATTAGAAAAACTAAGAAAAATAATAGGAGTGTGTTTTAAATGACTTTTAAATGTAAGATGTGTGGTGGCGATATCGAGCCAATTAAAGGTACTAATACCGGTAAATGTCTATACTGTAAAAGTACAATGACCTTGCCAAATTCTGATAATGAAAAAATAATCAATCTTTATAATAGAGCAAACGAACTAAGACAATCTAATGAATTTGATAAAGCGCAAGGCCTGTATGAATCCATACTAAATCTTGACAACACCCAGTTAGAAGCGCAGTGGGGTATCTTGCTTTGCAAATATGGCGTCGAATATGTCGATGACCCTAAAACAAATAAAAAGATTCCTACTTGTCATAAAGCTAATAAAGAATCAATTCTAACCACTCAAGAATATAAACATATCATAAAAAATGCTTATGGTAAAACATTAGAACTCTATGAAAAAGAGGCCAAAGAAATTAATAGAATTCAAAAAGAAATATTAGAAATATCCGAAAAAGAAAGCCCATACGATATATTTATTTGTTATAAAGAAACCGATGAAAAAAATGGTGGGCGAACCAAAGACTCCGTAATAGCCCAAGAAATATATAACGAATTAACTAAATTAAACTATAAAGTATTCTTTTCTAGAATTACTTTAGAAGATAAAATAGGTTCAGAATATGAACCATATATCTACTCAGCACTAAAAACCTCAAAAGTAATGCTGGTAATTGGAACATCTCAAAAAAACATGAACTCAGTTTGGGTTAAAAATGAGTGGAGCCGTTATTTAGACATCATGAAAAAAGAAAAAAATAAAACCTTAATTCCTTGTTTTTATGGCATGACAGCAGCTGACTTACCTGATGAATTTATTCTTCTTCAAGGGCAAGATCTAAATAAAATAGGTGCTATTCAAGACTTAATAAGAGGCATCACCAAAATAATTAAAAAAACACCAAGAAATGAAGAAATATCTGATGAATTATTAAATAAATTCAAAGAAATGTTAAAACAAGAAGAAGAACTAAAAAGAAAAGAGCAAGAGGAAGAAGAAAGAGGCGTAGAAGTTAAAATATACAAAGAGAAATGTCCAAAAAGTTATAGTATTATCACATTTTTGCTCTCTGCTATAGTAGCCACTTTCTATATTATATTAATTAGTAATTCAGTTTTTGTTTCAAATAATCAAATTTTATATATAAAACTATTATCCTCTTGGCTTGTAATAATATTTGGCACGACATCTATACTATATTTTGTGGCTTATATATTAGGTTTTAGTAGTCGAAAAAAAAGAAGAATATCTAAATATCTATATATTATAAATCTATTTATATTCTTACTATTTTCAGTCTTTATATATAAAGAATATAACTTAACCTTTAACTCATCTATACTAGGTATTTACATTTTCACTATCATACTAATATTAATGAACTCTAAATGGCAATTAAAAGCAGAAACAATCCTTATAAAAAAACAGTACGCTGAAGAAATCAAGCAATTACAGAAAGAAGAAAAGAAAAATTTTGAAGAAAACCCACATACTAAAACTCCAATAATTGCTTACATACTTGCCCTAGTATTATCAATCACATTAATATTCACTGTATTAATGAAACCAAAAGTTATAGGCGTGCAAAACACAAATGAAAACCAAATATTAGTAACAATAGATTATATAAATGTTAGAAAAAATCCAGATAGTAGTAGCCAAAAACAAGGCTATATCTTCTCAGAAAGTTATTATAATGTACTAGATATAGTGTCATGTAAAAATATAGATAACTGTCCAGATAAAGATGGCCTTTGGTATAAAATAGAATATATACCAAATAAAATAGGTTATGTATATTCCGGAAATAAATCACAAAATGGAGAATATACATATACAAAATATATTCCAAAAAGAAAGTAGAGGTAAATTATGGCAATATTTGAAGTAATAAAAAAAGTTAAAGCTGATGATAATCTAGTATGGAAATATCCTAAAACAAATTTTAACACAATGTCACAGTTAATAGTCCATGAATCACAAGAAGCATTATTTTTCTCAAATGGTAAAGCTTTAGATTTATTTGGACCGGGTAAATATACCTTAACCACCAATAATATTCCACTTCTAAAAACATTTTTAAATATTCCAACCGGTTTTAGAAGTCCCTTTCAGTGTGAAGTATATTTTATCGATAAAACCGAAAAAAAT
>CALVXV010000003.1 GCA_944371685.1 uncultured Bacilli bacterium
ACCTTAGGTTTCTGTGAAGTAGAAAGAGCTTACCGTGAGGTAATAACATCCAAAATTTATTTTGGTATTTTGTTCTAAAAGATTTTGGTTTAAAAAAACTAAGTTTGTTTTAGATAGTCATTATAATGAATTAAATCCCATAATTGAAGCCTTAAATATAAAAAACAAAAAACAAAGAATAACTTATATATATGATAAAGCATGTGAGCAAATAGACGACTACTATCAAAATAAAAATATTTGTGGTTTCAAAAATAATAAATGTTATGTTCAGCAAAAACTTAATAATAAAGCTATAAACGGTTGCTGTAGAATATGTTTATATCAAAGTTCAAAAGGATGTACAACCAAAAACCTAACCTGTAAATTATTTACTTGCTCTGAAGTTGAAAAAAGATGTAAGGTAATAACCTTTGATGATTTAAAAATACTTAACCTATTATCCTTTAGAAATCGAATGATTTTAAAGTCCGATTATTTCTCTAAAAGAGAAGATGTAATAAATGATCTTTATATTGGCAGTATGTTTATATGGTGCATCAAAATAATTGTTAGAATGATAAATACTATTTATGTGTTAAAACGTAAGAAAATCGAAGAAAAATAAATATTTACAATTGTTTTTAATCGTGATATAATTATCCGAGTAGCAAAGAGAGGTAGTATTTATGAAACAGAGAAATATTGCGATAATTGCCCATGTTGACCATGGAAAGACAACATTAGTCGACCAATTATTAAAAAGTTCAGGAACGTTTAGAGAAAATGAAGAAGTTCAAACTAGAGCTATGGATTCTAACGCCCTAGAAAGAGAACGTGGAATAACTATTTTAGCCAAAACCACAGCCATTAACTATAAAGGCTATCGTATAAATATATTAGATACCCCAGGACATGCTGACTTTGGTGGCGAGGTTGAACGTATTATGAATATGGTTGATGGTGTTTTATTAGTGGTAGATGCTTATGAAGGAACTATGCCTCAAACAAGATTTGTTTTAAAAAAAGCCCTAGCTGCCGGTGTTACACCAATCGTTGTTGTCAATAAAATAGATAAACCATCTGCTAGACCAGCTCAAGTAGTTGACGAAGTAATGGATTTATTTATTGAACTAGGAGCATCATTAGAACAACTAGAATTTCCAGTTTTATATGCATCAGCTTTAAATGGAACATCTAGTGTATCACCAGATTTAAGTACTCAAGAAAAAACAATGGAACCAATTTTAGATGCTGTAATTGAAAATATTCCAAAGCCAAAAGTTGATGAAAATGGCCCATTCCAATTTCAACCGGCTTTACTTGATTATAACGACTTTGTTGGCCGTATTGGTATAGGCGTCGTTAAAAGAGGACATATTAAAGTTGGCTCTAACGTAACATGTATGCGTTTAGATGGTACAAAAAAACAATTTAGAATTCAAAAGATTTTTGGTTATCTAGGACTAAACAAAATAGAAGTAAACGAAGCTCATGCTGGCGATATTGTTGCTATTGCTGGTCTTCCAGATATTTCTGTTGGTGAAACAATATGTGAAATAGGACATGAAGAAGCTTTACCACCTCTTAGAATTGATGAACCAACTTTGCAAATGACTTTTGGTGTCAACACCAGTCCATTTAGTGGTAGAGATGGCAAATTCTTAACTGCTAGACAAATCGAAGATAGATTGATGAAAGAAACAGAAAAAGACGTTTCTTTAAAGGTAAAACAAATTGACTCTGAATCTTGGATGGTCTCAGGTAGAGGTGAATTACATCTATCAATTTTAATTGAAACCATGCGTAGAGAAGGTTATGAAATAGAAGTATCAAAACCACAAATTATTATTAAAGAAATTGACGGTGTAAAATGTGAACCTTATGAAGATGTAGAAATTGAAGTGCCAGAAGAATATGTTGGCTCAGTCATTGAATCATTAGGTAATCGTGGTGGAACCATGGAAAATATGAGAGCTTTTGATAATCAGACAAAATTATTATACACTGTTCCATCTAGGGGATTAATAGGATTTACAACTGAATTTATGACCTTAACTAAAGGATATGGTATATTATCCCATGCTTTTAAATCATATGAACCACTATCAACTGGTAATATTGGTGAAAGAAAAGCCGGAGTATTAGTCTCTATTGACAACGGTAAGTCAACAGCTTATGCTTTAGGTTCTTTAGAAGATCGCGGTGTAATGTTTATTGCTCCAGGAACTGATGTTTATGAAGGTATGATTGTCGGTGAAAATAATCATGAAAATGATCTAGCTGTTAATGTTACAAAAGGCAAACAATTAACTAACACTAGAAGTGCTAATAAAGATCATACCGTTGTATTAAAAAAACCAAGAGAAATGAGTTTAGAGGTATGTTTAGACTATATTAATGAAGATGAATTAGTTGAGGTAACTCCAGTTACTTATCGATTAAGGAAGAAAATATTAAACACTAACGAAAGAAAAAAATACGAAAATAAGAAAAATTCAAAATAAAGCAAATCTTTCCTAAAATGGAAAGATTTTATGTATAATTTTACATTTTAAAATTAACCTTATATTAATTTTATGTATTATTATCTTTTTTATGCTATAATATAATTAACAAGATATTCTTGTTTAGAGAGGAGTAAATATGAAAAAAGGAGTTAAAACATTTTTAGGAGTGTGCGCTTTTTGTACTTGTTTATTTCCATTAACACACGCTGATGCTAAAACATTAGTTAACGGCCAAGAATATGATAACTTACAAGAAGCTATAACTAAAACAAGTGCTAAAACAGCTACATTTAAAATTAGTAGTGATGAAATAGGTAATCCTACAACCATTAATATTCCATCTGGAGCTAATTATACTATTGATGGAGGTAACTATACTGTCAATTACAGTTTCTCATTAGATGCAACATCTAGTGAAAATAGTACCCTTAATATAAAAAACTTAATTATGGATGGTAACAATAAATTAGGAATGGCTATCAAATCACAAAATCAAGAAACTAAACCTAACGAATTAACTTTGTCAGTAGTTGATTCCACTATTAGAAACTATACATCTAAAGGAATCTATTTAACCAATATAAAAAACTTACTTATTGATAATGTTAAATTTAATGATTTAGCTACAACTACCCAAACATGGTGTACTGGTGATTATGCCTTAGATGTTAACTTAATTGGTGTTCAAGATGCTAAAATTACCATTAAAGATTCTACATTTGCTGGTAAATCTGGTGGAAATGCTCCAATTAAAGTTACCCAAAGAGGTGGTGTTGACGATATCAACACTGATATCAAATATTACCCACAAGGTCATAAAAACACTCCAGCCAGTATTGAATCATTTGTAGTAGAAAACTGTGATTTTACAAATGTTACCGGTAACAGTAAAGGTGATGTAATTATTGGCTCAAGACCTAATGCTGATGGCAGTGCTAGAACAAGTGCCACATTATATGATTATAAAATTGTTGCCAAAGAAGGAACTACTACAGAAGTATATACTAGAAGTACTACTTCTAATGAAGCAAGTAGTGATTATAAACCAGTAGTTGTTACTGATGAAGCTCCATTAATGCAAGTAACAAACCTTGTTTTACATTCAGATGATAAAAACATAGACTTAGAATTAAATAAAGAATATAAGTTAAATTATTATTTTGGTGACAAAGGTTCTATTGTAACAAATGCTCCAAAAGTAACTTTTGCAAGTAGTGATGAAAACATTGTTTCTGTAACAGAAGATGGTATCATTACAGCCAAAAGTACAGGAACTGCCACTATTACTGCTAATTATGACGGCGGAACTTATGTTTGGACCATTAATGTAAATGATCCTAACAGTGAAAAAGTAGAAAATCCAAAAACTTCTGATTCTATTTTATTGATTGCTGCCACTTTATTAGCTAGTGTATCAGTTGCAATAATTACTGCTATAAAATTAGCACACAAAAAAATATAATAGTTAATACAAAATAACCTCGTTAATCATAAACGGGGTTTTATTTTGAGGCAAAAGAAGTATCAAATTCTATTTTATCTGTATCATTATTATATCTAGGAATAATAGAAACTACATAACCATATTTATTTTCAAAAGATATTCTCATATCAGGTATATCATAATTAATACTTTTTCTAATAATAACCGTACTCTCATCTATATTATCCAAGCTATAAACCAAATCCACATCACTATACTTGTCATTTGCTTGCTCAATTTCATTAATTTTAAAATTTCTTACCTTTTCACCAAAATTTATAACAATATAATTAGAAGTCTTATCTAGTAAAATTGTCTTTTCATCGTTATTAGCTTCATAATTTTTCATATAATCTATCGTATAAAAGTCCATATTTGTATACTTGTCAGTCAAACTTTGTAAATACTTATTAATTTTTTTATTTTCTGTAACCTTTCCACCATATTTTAACTTATCATCATTCAAAGAAAAATAATATATATCATCAGTTGTTTTAATTGTCAGTTTATTAGCTAAATCTTTTTCTTCCTCTTTTTCATAAGTATTATTAATTAATTTCTTGACCTCATTAAAATCTTCTTTATTAATTAAAATATCATTGTATTTAATTTCTGTAATTTTCCCATTAATATCTAAAGTGCTTGAACATCCGGCCAATAAAAAAATTACCAGCAACACTATTATTTTGCGCATCCACATCACCTATCATTATTATGTATTTATTTATAAAAAAAATACTTGTAAAAACAAGTATAAAATATTAAATAAAAATCTTATTTTAAAGTATTATTTTTAATTTTCAAATAATAATCACGAAGTTCTTTAAATCGTTGATAATGAACAATTTCTCGTTCTCTTAAAAATGATAGTGGACCTAAAATATCAGGATCATCAGTTAAATCCATTAAATGTTCATAAGTTGCTCTTGCTCTTTGCTCTGCTCCCATATCACTTTCAATATCTGCAATATAATCACCAGACACTTTAATATAAGTCATATTAAATGGATTGCCAAAAGCATCAGATGGGAATAAATCCATACCAAATTGTGCATACTGACTATCTAATCCTGCTGCTTTTAGTTCTTCCTTAGTTGCCCCTTTCATAAGTTGATAAAGCATACTTGATATCATTTCCACGTGCGCAAGTTCCTCTGTGCCAATATCTGTTAGTAATGACTTTCCTCTATCATCTGGCATATTATATCTTTGGTCTAAATATTGCCATGCAGCTGCAAGCTCACCTGCGGGTCCACCATATTGTGTCAAAATACATTTTGCCATCTTTAAGTTTTTCTTCTTAATATTTACAGGATACTGTAATTTTTTTTCATATTTCCACATATAAACCTCCTACATATTCTCCCATGGCCAAGGCATATTGTTCCAAGTCCAAGGATAACCCTCATTTGAATTTACTAAAAGTGGTCCATATTTACTTTCATATTCATTTTTAGCTGTCCATGCATCCGCACTAAATTGATTAAATAAATCAATCATATTTCTATCATTAGGGTGTGTATCTAAGTATAAATTGATATCATGAGCCGCAAAAGAATAAGCATCAACTTTTGTTAAAAGCTCAGCTTGTTCATTCATTCCATTCACATCATAAGGCCTTGAAAGTTTATATTGATTATATAAATTTGGAAACATATTTCCTCTAATAAAGCCATTATATACATCATATAATTCATTTGGTGTTGTCTTGCCATCAAAACCACACTTGTTGAAATTCATATTGTCGCCAGCCTGCACACTTAATTTTTTACTAAGTTCACTATTTTGAACTGGTATTTTTGCTTGAGGCATTGCTTCTGGATATGCAATCATAAATTCATTCGGAAACATACCTCCCATATTTGTATAGTTATTCATCTAACTTTCCCCTTTCGTGATATCTTATGAAAATCAAATGCATAAGTATAGGCAAAAGACTTGTTTTTATAACAATTTTTTAGTATGATAACATTTGAGGTGAGTTTTATGCGTCTTTATGATAAAGTTATCAAAATTTGTGGCACTACTGACTTTATGAAAGGTTTAAATTATCAAGCCAACAAAATAAAACTAATTAAAATGGAAGATACTGCTTATTTAAGAAGGGCTTATTTTAAAGTTACTTCAGAAAGAATAAACCGTGATTATGACGTGCAGGTATTAGTAGATAAAGATGACGAAACTATAAATGACTATTCATGTACATGTCCCCAATATGAAAAGATGGACACCTGTAAACATATAGCTGCCGCCATTTTAAAATATCAAGAAGAATTATTTATGGATGATCCACTAGATCCCGTATCTTATCAATTAAATATCGGTTCGCAAATTTTAGATAAATTTTATGAACCTAAAAAATCCACAATAAAAAAGAGATTAAATTTAACCGTTGACCTAGAACTATCCGAAAGTTATTACTATAATGATTACATTAAAGTAAAATATAAAATAGGTTTAGATAGAATGTATACCTTAAACAACAAATATCATAATTTTATGTACGCATACTCTCAAAATAGACCATATAAATTATCTACTAAATTAACCTATGATCCTCATGAGCACTACTTTGATAAAATAGATAAAAAAATATTAGATTATAATATTCATATATTTCAAAGAGGTTACTATGAATGTCTCTTAAGACCAAATGACCTAGATAGTTTTATGGAACTATTAAAAGATAAAGACTATACTATAGATTCGCGAAAATATCGTGGATACACTTTAGAAAATCCTTTTCATATCAACCTTACAAAAGACGGTGATAACTATACTTTAACCATTGATAATATCAAAGAAATAACACCTTTACTTGAAGATGCCCCATATTTTTATGATAGTCAAAAAGTATATAAAGTAGACAGTAATATTTATAAACTCTATAGATTACTAGCTGATAACGATTTAGAAATGTTTATGTTTTCTAAAAAAGATTTAGGTAAATTTACCGGTGGCTTATTATCCTTATTAAAAGATAACATTCACCTAGCTGAAAATATCACAGAAATAACCATACCAACCGCTCCAACAGCTAAACTATATTTTGATTTTTATTATAATGCCATAGAATGTCAAATAAAATTAACCTATGGAAATAAAGAAATTGACTACTTTAGTAAAGATCCTGGTATTGCGCATGATAATGAATTCGAAGGTAACATAATTCAAAGATTATCGGATTTTGGTTTTACTGTAAATAACGAACACATCACATTAGAAGACATCGATGAAATTGGTGAATTTTTAGAAAAAGGTATCTATGAAATTAGTGAAGAATATGAAATATTCACCTCCAAAAAGATTAAAGACACAAACATTGTCAAGCAAACCCAAAACAGTGTTTCCTTCTCTATTGGTAAAGATAATATTCTATCCTATAACTTTAAACTAGATGGCATTGAATCAGATGAACTAACCGATGTCTTAACATCCTTAAAAGCCAAAAAGCATTACCACCGCCTTAAATCAGGCGCTATCATTGACTTAAATGCCGATACTAACTTGCAAAATCTAGGTGAACTAACCGACAATTTGGACCTTACCAAAAAAGAAATTACCGAAGGAGAAGGCACTATTCCTAAATACCGTGCCTTATACCTAGATAGCCTAAAAAATAACTACTCTACCCTAATTAAAACTAATAATAGTTTTGATGAGTTAATCAACAAATTCTTAACCTATAAAGATAGTGATATAACTTTAGATAAAAAAGAAATCAAAGTTTTGAGAGACTATCAATTAACAGGTGTGAAATGGTTATATAACATTTATAAAACAGGCTTTGGTGGCATTTTAGCTGATGAAATGGGTTTGGGAAAATCAATTCAATTAATCTACTTAACTAAATTAATCATCAAAGAAAATCCCAAAGCTAAAATTCTCATCGTTGCCCCTACTTCACTTATCTATAACTGGCAAAAAGAATTCGATAAATTCGGTTCAGAATTAAAATATAAAGTATTTGCCGAAAATAAAAGTCAAAGATTAAACGATTTGGAAAACACAGACGATATAAACATCATGATAACATCTTATGGTCTAATTCGAAATGATTTAGAAAAATATAAAGAAATGTTCTTTGAACTAATTGCTATCGATGAAGCTCAAAACATCAAAAACCCTAATACAGGCATATCAAAAGCCGTAAAAAGCTTAAATGCCAATGTTAAATTTGCCCTAACTGGAACCCCTATTGAAAATAGCTTACTAGAACTTTGGAGTATCTTTGACTTCATCATGCCAGGATATCTTGCTAGCCGCGATAAATTTAATTCCTTATATAGTGTCAAAGACATTGAAGAAGAAACAGATAATTTAAAAAGATTAAATACCCAAATAAGTTATTTCATATTAAGAAGAAAGAAAAAAGATGTCGTTAAAGACTTACCTGATAAACTAGAAAATAATATTTATATTGATTTGGGCAAAAACCAGAAAAAAGTATATGCCGCTGAAGTCCAAAAAACTAAAGAAGAATTAGATGAACTTATTCAAACCGAAGGCTGGACTAAAGCTAGATTTAAAATACTTCAGTTACTAACTAAATTAAGACAAATATGTATTGATCCATCAATTATCTTTGAAAATTACAAAGGCGACAGTGCGAAAATCGACGAACTTTTAAGAATTGTTGAAGAAACTAAAGCCAATGGCCATAAAATGTTAATCTTCACAACCTATAAAAAAGCTTTAGACCTAATAATTCCTAAATTAAACAACATAGGCATATCTTCATATTATATAGATGGTAGTGTATCATCTAAAAAACGTATGGAACTTGTCGATAAATTTAATAGTGATGATACTGATGTCTTTATCATAACCTTAAAAGCAGGTGGAACAGGTTTAAACTTAACATCAGCCACCGTAGTAATTCACCTAGATTTATGGTGGAATCCGCAAGTTGAAAATCAAGCAACCGATAGAGCCCATAGAATAGGCCAAAAAAATACAGTAGAAGTTATAAGACTAATTACTAAAGGCACTATCGAAGAAAGAATTTTAGAACTTCAAAATAAGAAAAGAAAACTTGCTGAACTATTAATCGATAATGAAAACCATACTGAAAACAGCTTTTCTAAACTTACTGAAGATGACATTAAAATGTTACTTTCTATGGATAATGAGTAACATTTTAGATAAATCATACAAAATAACTTGAAAAAAGGCAGATTTATTGATAAAATATATTTGTCTTTTCAAATGGCGGAATTGGTGAAGTGGTTAACACGGCGGATTGTGGTGGTACTATGTACCCCCTAAAACGTGTTAACCTACTTTCCAAAAAACTATTGAAAAATAAAGGAATTTGAGATTTCAAAATGGCGAGTAATTTAAAAAAATTTGATTCGCCCCAAATGATGCCCCAAATGTACTCATACTGTTTTTTATTAAAAGAAATTAATTCAACTTATAATTTATTAATATTGTTTGATTTAGTTTGAAATAATAAAGAATAGTGTTACAATATTATTACTACATGGCGTTGTTGGTGAAGTGGTTAACACGGTGGATTGTGGTTCCATTATTTCGTGGGTTCGATTCCCACACAGCGCCCCATTTAAGAGAAATACGGATTTAATCTATGATTAAATCCGATTTTTTGTTATAAAAAATAAATCAAAATTTAATTATTTGTATATAAATATAAAAATAATATGAAAATTATAGTATAATGAAAATAAAGAAAAATAAGTAGGTGGGTATTATGCGTAATAAAAAGGGTAAAACAAAGAGTAAAAAACATAAAAGAGTTAATATTGTTTTAATAATTGTATTTATTGCTTTTGTTTTAACAAGTATTTTAGTGGGTTATCAATTATATATTAGGCAAGATATCTCTAAACATATAAAGAAAAATGTAACTATAGAATATGGACAGATTATTACTTTAGATGATATTATAAAAGAAAATGATTATAAAGATGTTAAGGTTCAGCCAAAACTTAAAGATATAACGAAAGTGGGTACACATAAAATAACCTTAACTATCGATAATAAAAAATTTACGGTAAACATTAAAATCAAAGATACAACTCCACCAACATTAGAAGTCAAAGATTTAACTATGTTTGTTGATGAAGAAATTCCCAAAGCAGATGACTTTGTTGTTGCACTTGATGATTTATCTAGTGCAAAATTAGAATATATTTCAGTAGAAAAAACATTAGGCGAACATGAAGTAGAAATTGTAGCCAAAGATAAGTATGGCAACAAAACAACAAGGACTGCCAAGTTAACTATCAAAGAGGATAAAGAGCCACCAATATTTTCTGGACTTTCTAATTTAAGTGTTTATGTAGGTGATAAACCGAATTTAACTAAAGGTGTTGAAGCAGTTGATGAGAGATTTGGCAATGTAGAATTTACTGTAGATGATTCCAAAGTTAAATATAATATTGTAGGAAGTTATAAGATTTATTATAGTGCATCTGATAAACTTGGAAATTCGGTAACTAAAGAAAGAAATATAACTATAAAACAAAAAGATCCTACCTATATGATAAATAATTTTCCGACATACTCACAGTTTCCAAATTATCCAAATGGATGCGAGAGTATCGCCTTGTATACCTTGCTTAAATACTATAAAGTAAATGTTACACCAGATGCAATTGTGAACAGACTAAAAAAAGGTGATGGACCTCATTGGGAAGGTAATGTTCTTTATGGTGGAAACCCTGAAATAGAATTTGTGGGAGATCCTAGAGCAAAAAATGGATATGGAGTTTATCAAAAACCAATTATTGATGTAGCTAATTATTATAAGTCAGGGATGATTGATTATACAGGACATAGTTTAAATCAAGTTTTAGAACTTGTAAAAAATGGAATCCCTGTACAGGTTTGGGCATCGATCGGTATGCAAAATACAAGTGTTTGTACATCGTGGACATATAAACCAACTGGTAAAAAGATAAATTGGATTTGCAAATTGCATAGTATGGTTATTGTTGGATATAATAGTAGCTATGTTTATGTATCTGACCCATATGAGGGAGCAATAGTAAAATACAGTCGCAGTCAATTTCAAAAAATGTTTAATCTTTTTGGTAAAAGAGCAATATATTATAAAGGTTAGTAGAGGGAATGATATAATATGAAGAAAAAGTTTATATTGATTATAATTATAATATTACTTATTATTACAGAAGTATTTGCTCTTTTATCTTTGACTGCGAAGAAAGAAAATAAAAAAGAGGAAACTATTAAACTTGATACAAATAGTGAACTTGTTCAAAAATTATATAAAATGGCTAATCCAAGTGACAATGCAGTATTACTCGATGATTTATATGGAAACGATAAATTAACAGATAAATATAAGATTGCGATGGGGATAACCGACTATTTAAAAGAGAACGAACCAATACCAGTAGAAAATTCTGAATATGTGTTTTACTATATTCCGGAGGATGATGTAGATGAACATATAAAATTTATTTTAGGTGATAGTGTTAAATATAAACCACAAGATGTAATTATAATGATGGATGATATTTGTAGACTTAATTATAACAAAGAACTTAAACGTTATGAAGATGGTGGTGGTTGTGGTGACATGGGTATAGAAAAATACTACCGAAAAATCGATTCTGCATTTGAAAAAGGTAACAAGATATATATAAAAGAAAAATCGTTCTTTGTTTATAATGACTGGAATGATTATATTAGCAAGGTATCTGTTTTTAGTAATTATGATAAAAAAGATATGTTAGATTATTTTGAGCAGGACTCAAGTGAAGAATTAACTATTGATGAAGATAAGTATATAAATAAGGGTAGTGTCTATCAATATGAGTTTGAAAAGAGAGATAACAACAACAATTATATTTTTAAAGGTATTAAGAGGCTAAAATAAAAGAAAGTATGATTAGGATATGAAAAAAATTATATATACGTCATTAAAAATTATTGTTTTTATGCTTATTGTTATATGGCTTTTCTTTGATGTAAAGAAAAGTATTGATAAGGTAAATTTTGATTTATATCAGGAGGACCATACGACTTCGAAAAAAGGAGAGGTTACATTATACGAGTATAGAGATGATAATTACTGTTTTTCAGATGAAGAGAAGCAAATGATTTCAAATAGGCTTTCAGTTATAGATGTTTTTGATAATGAACTATTTGATGTAGATAAATGTGGCTCTAGAATTATCAGTTTTAGTGTGAATGACTATGATTCTTTTGGAAATATTATTTTATATTCTAAGTCATCATTTGAAAAAATAAAGCAATGGTTTCAAGATAATTATAGCGAAGGTAATATAAAATTTTTTAATTCGGGATTTTTTATTTCGGATGATGATGGGGATATACAGGTTTATAAAGAAGGCGATGGTTTTAAAATAATTTATGTGACAAGTCTTCCTTATAAGTATATGATAAGTGAGATAGACAATTATTCTACGTTTAAAAAATATTTTTTAAGGCTTAATTTGGAAAAGAATGATTTAGAGTAAGCCTTGAATTTAAAGAAGTAGTTATGAAAAGCTTTGTAATAAGATTAGAATGATGTTAAAAGGGAGGTTACTTATGAAAAAAATATTGGTTATATTAATGATAGTGTTATTCTTAAGTGGTTGTGGTGATAAGTATAAGGATTATAAGCATTACGAATTAAAAGGTGATGAGTCAATAAATTATACAGTTCATTATGATGATGGCGAAGCCAATTATGCAATAGCTGATGTTTCAGTACTTTATGGAGTAACTGAATTAAAACTATATGGACTTCTTTATCAGGTTGAAAAAAATGATTATATTATTTTAGATACATTTGGATTAAGAGGTTCTCTTAATTATTCTGCCAAATTTTATAATGATAAGTTATATGTTTTAACAGTAGGTTCAAATGCTGGAAATTATGTGTATACATTAAATAGAGAAAAGTTCGATAAGAAAGAATTTGATTATAATTTTGGAAGAAACTTTTACATAGCAACAATAAAAAATATTAAGGATAATATTATTTCGTTTTCTGGATATCAATCTGGTAGTTCTGGGTATACAGAAAATGCAGAATATAACTGCCCACTAGCTGGTGGTAATTGTGAAATTACTAAATAGTGTTACTAAAATATTTATAATTTAACAATAAACATAAGAAAATAAGGGGCTGTAATTAAATAAAAAAGTTTTATTATAGCTCATTTTTATACTTTTTTTAAAATACATGGATTTACTAGGAAGAATAGAGCAAAATCTAAAGAATAAAACTTTTTACACAAAATCATACAATTTTTACACATTATTAAACCAATTTTACATAACTTTTTATTGATTTAATTTTGTCAAGTGATATAATGTGGTAAAGTCGAAAAAAATATAAAAAAATGAAATGTGTTGTAATACTTAAATATTTGGCACATTTTTTTTGCTTTTTTTTTTAAAAAGTATTGACTTTTTATATGAGTTCGGCTAGTATATTAACCCTGAACACATAAACGTTGATTCACTCTTATGGTTGAATCACCTTTTCTTCAGGGGGATATAGGTGGTGGCGATATGAGTAGAACTATGTCAAATTATATTTTTGATACTACTAAAAAAATTATAAAAAACTCAAAGGAGCATTTTTCTCTTTAATAGGATAAATGCCCCTTTTTTTAGGATTGGGAGGTGATTTGGATGATTGTAGAAGAATTTATGGATAACTCTTTACTTGATGAAGAAGAAATAAAAGAACATTCATATGAAAAGTGTAGATTAAAAGTAGAAGAAAAAGTCAAAAAATATTTAAAAGCCACTTTCAAGTTTATGAACCTTATCCCACCTCGTATTACTGTAAACTATGAAATGAGATATAATAGTTTTACACCAAATGCCATTGATAAAGTCGGAAATTATGTTGAACGAAAAGTTGATGCTGAAAGAGAAGCAAGGGAAATATATAGCACAATTAATCAGGTGTGGGACAGACTTTCCTATAATGAACGAGTTTATTTTACTGAAGTCTTATTGTATAAACATTCTGAAAATTGTGCCATAGAAAAAATGAAAGATGCTTCTAGACATTTATTAAAACAAATTAAAGAAAGTTGTGTTATAAAAGTTGCAATGGCATTTGGCGAGGATGAGTAATTAACATTACTCTTTTTTTATATGAGTTTATAGGGAACTCATTATCAAAAAACTAATTTATTATTAAGGAGGTGATGTATGATTCAACAAAATCCATACTTTTCTACTAAACTTGGTACTTTATATAAAGGAGATTGTTTGGATGTAATGGACTATTTAATTTCTCAAAATATAAGGTTTGATGCTATCATAACAGATCCACCATATGCTATTACAGGTTTTAGTTGGGATCAATTAATTCCTTTTAATGCAATGTGGGAACGTCTTTTAAAATTAATAAAAGAAGATGGAGCTATTGTATTGTTTGGAAATGAACCATTTTCTAGTAATTTAAGGAAAAGCAATGAACGGCTTTACCGTTATGATTGGAAGTGGGTAAAAACTCAAGTTACTGGATTTCAAAATGCCAAATACCAACCATTAAGATGCTATGAAGACATTATGGTCTTTTCAAAAGCTGGTGCAGTAACCAGTTGTAAAACACCAATGTGTTATTATCCGCAGGATTTAGTTAGAGTTAATTTAAAGAATAAAAAATCTTCTATAAATTATTTAAGAGACAATAAAAAAATAGCTACAAAAGAATATATTCAGGAGTATGCTAATTTTCCAAGGAATGTTATTCAGTTTGCTCGAGAGAGTAGATTGTTTCATCCAACTCAAAAGCCTTGTGAACTAATGGAATATCTTATTTCCACATATACCAAGCCAAATGAATTAGTATTGGATTTCACATCTGGAAGCGGTTCTACACTACTTGCTTGCGAAATATTAAACCGTAAGTGGATAGGAATAGAAATCACGGAAAAGTATTGTCAAGTAATAAAAAAAAGAATTGAAAATGGTGTTCAATTAAAACTTGCATTAAATTCAAGTAATAATTAATAATAGGAGGTATGTATGTAATTAAAATAACTAAAATAAAAAGTCGAGACTTATTTTATTTAGTAATGAGCAAACCACTAAATCATCTCGACAACTACAATAATAACATATTAAAGATAGAAAATCCATTATTTCAAGAGGTGGATTTTTAATTGCAGGAAATTTTAAACGATGTCTTAAAATTAATTAATGATGCAATGAATTATTTACGTTTGTTCGTAATAGGTGCAACTGCCTTTTTTGTTGCCAAAGATTATGCACTTAAAATGGCAGCCACAGATGACAATCAAAAAGCGTCTTATGATAGGAAAATTAGAACCACCATTATTGCTGGAGTTTCAGCTTTGGTTACAACTCAATTTGTTTCGTGGATATTGGGGTATTTCCAATAATGAAAGATTTATTTATAGAAAACATCAATTCCATTTTAAAAGATAAAAATGTAGAAAAAATTCCGTTAAAAAACATTAATACTTTAAGATATGTTGTGAATGATAAAACACTAATAAACAAGTTTTGGAAACAGTTTGAGAATAATTTTACTGCTAATTGTGATACTGATGATTTTTATATGAAAACAGAAGATTTCATATATAGAATCAATTTATTAGTTAATGACTATATTATACCAACTTATGGCGATATAAGTAATGAAGCCATAAAAGAAAAAGTTGAAAATATGGTAAATAACAATATTGATTTATATAGTGCTGTTTCATATGATGATACCGATATATTAATTATAGAAGATTTTTATGATATAGATAATGGAAAGGAATTTGGTATATGACAAATAACTACAATGATTTTAGGAGATATATAAGAAGTCATAATTTAGTAAATCGCATTTATGATATGCTTTATTATTTTAAAGTTTTTAAAAACAATCGGTCAGAAAAGCAAGTAAAAGCATTTTTTAATCAAAGATTAGAAGATATTACCTATGTTGAAACTCTTGCAAAATATTTTGAAAGTAAATTAAGAACGAACAAAAAAAATCATGAAGTAAGATGTAATTTAAATGATTTGATAAGTGATTTAAATTATTTAAAGCAATATTTATGTGATTAACTTGTCAAAAAAAATATTATGTGCTAACATGACCTTAAAGGTGATGTTATGCGGAAAAAATATAAAATTATAATTGGGTGTTCAGTTTTATTAGCTATATTAGTTATTGTTGGCTTGTTTTGTTATTTCAATCATAAAAACAACACTAATGCTCAATTAGAAAATAATATAAAAGAAAGAAAAGTAAAAACATCAAAAGAAAATAAAACAAAAGACAATACTGATAATGAAAAAGTAACATCAAATGTGGACAATAAAGAAGAAAATGTTACAAAGGAAAATGCCGTTTCTAGTTCATCAAACAATCAAAAAGAAACAAAAAAATCTAATACTAGCACTAGTACTAATAGTGCAGTAAAAAAATCAAATACAAGTAATAATACGAAGAATAATCAAACTCAAAATTATTCGACAAATAATTCATCTCAAAATAACTCACAGAATAGTCAAAAGAACCCATCAACTGATAAAACTCCAACACAACCAGAAAAAGATCCAAATGCAGTCGATACAACCGATCCATTATATCCATCACATCACGGCATTATAAATTACAGTACTTTAAATGAATGCAATGATGCGGGTTTTGATAAATCATTTGATGATCCTAATATTTTTAGTTTTTCTTGTATAGAAGTTCATTCAAATGCTGGTAATATTTTGGGATATTATTTGGAGATTAGATATAATTAATTAGCACTTAGCACTTAATAGTGCTTTTTTTTATTGAAAAAATACAAAAGGAGGAATTTTATTAATGAAGAAAACAATAACATTAATTTTAGTGGCTGTGAGCATTGCACTTGGGTGTACTGGTTTAGTTTCAGCTAGTGAAAATGATTCGCAGTTTTCTAGACAGCAAATTTCAGGTGCATATTATTACGAAAAAGATAAAGATACTGGAAAAACAATGGTAGGTACTGCTAATAAATTTTATATGAATGGCAAACTTGCCTATTGTATAGAGCCTTTAGTACAAATAACCGATCATACATATAATTCTACAACTGATTGGAGTGTTACTTCTTTAACACCGGAACAACGTCATTATATCGAGTTAGTAGGTTATTATGGTTATGAATTTCCTGGTCATCAAACTGATCATTATTATATGGCAGCTCAAGAACTAATTTGGGAAAAAGTCAAAAATGTTGATGCTAAATATACTACAGCTCGTGGTGGTGGATCAGATATTGATTTGTCAAAGGAAAAGCAAGAAATTTTAAATTTAGTTGAAAGATATGATATTAAACCTAGTTTTAATACTCAAACAATAGAAGGAAATATTGGTGATGAAATAACTGTTACAGATAACAATAATGTGTTAGACCAATTTCAATTAGATTATAATGGAAATCATAATGTAACAGTAGATGGAAATAAATTAAATATCAAATTAGATGATACAACAATCGGTGAAGAAACAATTAGATTTAAAAAGAATAATTATGATAAACAAACAACATTGATTTATTATAAAGCAGATTCACAAAAATTAGCATCTTTAAGAGTATCTGATCCAGCAGTTGCTACTTTAAAAATTAAAACTAACGGAGGAACAATCGAAGTTGATAAAACTGGTGAAAAATTAGTATTGGAAAATGCAAGTTTTCATTATGATAAAATTAAATTACCTAATGTAACATTTGCACTTTACGCTAATGAAGATATTAAGGATACTAAAGGGAATGTACTTTATAAAAAGTATCAATTAATAGATACTCTAAAAACTGATGAAAACGGAATTGCTACTTTAGAAAATTTATATTATGGTAAATATATTTTATTAGAATATGAATCAAGTCTTGGTAATCTTGTAAATGAAGAAAGATATACTTTTGAAATAACTAAAGATGATTTAGTTGATGGTAAAATAGTTAAAAAGATTAATTTCAATAATATTTTACCAAAAGGACAATTAGAATTTACCAAAACAGATATTGCTACTGGTAAACCTATTGCTGGAGCAACATTCCAAATTTTTACTGACGATGATAGATTAGTATTTACCGGTACAACTGGGGAAGATGGAAAAATAGTTGTCGATAATTTATTTGTAGGTAAATTTTATATAATTGAAAAAAATCCTGCAAATGGTTATCAATATTCTAACGAAAAAGTTTATTTTGAAATAAAAGAAAATGGACAAATTTTAAAAGCTAATATGACCAACGAACAAATCGTTGAAGTACCTAATACTGGATTAAATGATATTGTAAATGTAGTTAGTCTTGTATTAATTGTAGGAGGAGTAGCATTTTTAGTTTATGCAAAATCAAAAGGTAATCATTTCAAAAAATAATCGTTTAATAGTTAAAAGATGTATACTTGTCATAAGTTTACTTTTAATAATTTTTGGTATTGTACTGTTTAGCAATAATATATCTAATAATAATCATATATCAAAAGTAGATAGTGAAAGTCTTAAGGCATTTTTTTCGCATAATAATATTAATGCAGAAATGAAAACAACCGAAGATAATTCTAAAAAAGAAATAATAAATTACATGGCAGTAATAGAAATACCATCTATAAATTTAATACATGGTATTCCATATCCTGGCAAAGATAATACAGTTGATAGAAACATTCAAATTATCAATCCCATATCTTTGCCTGATATGGTTAATGGTAATTTTATATTAGCTTCACATAGTGGTTCTTCTTCTATCTCATATTTTAAAAAATTAAATAAAATAAAAGAAAATGATAAGGTATATATTTATTATGATAATGTTAAATATATTTATAAAGTTAATAACCAGTATTTAGTCGATAAAGGTCATGTTTCAATTAGAAGAGATCATTCACAAAGCACTCTAACACTTATTACTTGTGACAAAAAAGATGACACAAAACAACTTGTTGTTATAGCTTATTTACAAAATACAGAAAAATATTAGGAGGAATTATGAGTTTTACAAATATTAGAAATAACACCGGTTGAACAACATTGGTATACCGATATATTTCGTAGTGTTTTGTGGTCAATCGGAAAAGGTATACTTGTATTATTAGATGGCTTTTTTGATATTATAAATAAGATATGGCGATATGATTTTTTTAATAATGAATATGTTAATAAAATATTTAATGGTGCAGTTATAGTTGCCTGTAGTTGGCTTGTATTAAAAGTAATGATAGAACTAATCATGAATTACATTGTACGTAATGATGGTAGAGATTCTCCTTTGTCCGTTTATCGTGGTATAGTTTTAGCTATTGTGATGATGTTCTTAATTCCATCTCTATTTCAATTTGGACATCAAATATCCACATCTTTAACAGATTCAGTTATTTCTGTTTCCGGTATGAGTTCATCTTCATCTGCCGAAACTAAAATATCTAATGCTATCGTGAAATCAATGGTATATACAAATGAAACAAAAGAGAAAAATGCTACTGAAGTAGTTAATAATTGGAAAACAATAGATATTAATGCAACGGAAGGTGGATTTGCTGGACTTGGTGATTGTTATAAATATTCGCTTAATTTTTTTATGCTGATTATATTAGCAATTGTAACCATTTTCTTATTATTTTTTGTGGCGATTCAGATGGCAAAAAGAGTTATGGAAATAGCATTATATAAGATAATTGGACCTTTTTGTGCTACATCTTTAACTACAAATCAACCTAGAGCTTTTGAAATGTGGTGTAAATCCAGCATGGGAGCATTTTTAATTACAGTCGTTCAATTCATTTCTATTGGATTATTATTAACCATATTTGGTAGTGCGTTTACTGATAATGGTACTTTGACAGGAATCTTTTTAGTAATAGGAGCATTATTGTTTATTATTTCAACACCTACATTAATATCCTCTTTACTTAATCAGCAATCCGGTATTGTTGGAGGTATGGGAGATATGCAATCTTTGTTTGCTATGACTCAATTGACTGGTCAAGGATTGGGATTAGCTAGAGCCGGAGTTTCTGGAGCTTTATCTCTTGGAGCACGAGTTGTAGGTGGTGGTGCAAATATGATTGGAGGAGGTGCATCTTGGGTATCTAATATGATAAATAGAAGTAGGAATTTAAATCAAGAACAAAAAGATACAGTTCGAGATAGCATGAATAAACATAACTCATATAGAGCGAGTCAGCAAGTTAATGATTATATGAATAAAAATAGTAAAGGGAAATATGGCACAAATTATTCTATGAATAATAACTTTAGTAATCTTAATAATATGCGATTTAATACTATGAAAAATCAATATATGAATAATCATAATAATTTTACTGATAGGAAGTGATCTGATGTATTTAATTCCAAAAAACATTAAGATAAAAAAAGAAATATTTAAAGGATTTGGTATTATAGAAATCATAGCAATGGCTCTATCTTTAGGATTTGGTTTTTTATTACAATCGTGTGTTTCTGATTATAAATTAAAAATATTTCTTTTTGGATTTCCACCTATTACGACATTTTTGCTTTTATTGCCATTGCCAAACGGAAGTACACCATTAATTATCTTCAAGAAATTTTTAATTTATAAATATAGGCAAAAAAATTATAAATAAAAATTATAGAAAATCATGATATAATTAAATCAATAAATACGTGGGGTGAGGATTATGTTAGATTTTCTTAAAAAGATATTTCAAAAAGATAAAATGCCACATATGAGAGGCGAGCGTTTTATTAAAAATGGTGAGTTTAATGAAGAAGAATATAATGAATATAATAATAAAAAAATCGAAGAATTTAAAAACAGATATGATTTAGCAACAATAAAAGGTATTGAATCCATCCCCGTTGAGGAAGCTCAGAAATATCCTGATGGTGGTAAAAGTGTTGTTTATATGCCTGAACAAATTTTAAGTAGACAAGCTACTGAGTATAAGAAAAGTGGACAATATGATTTAGCTATCGCTTGTTTAAAAAAAGTAAATGAATTATATCCTCTTTCCTTCTATCGTTATACAAGAGCTGATTTTGAAAGAGTAGTAGATATGATGGTCTTGGCTGGCAGATTTAATGAAGCAAAGCAAGAACATAAAAAGTTAAATAATTTGTATGGAACAAGATTGGAAGAATTACAAGACTTACAAAATTTTGCTGTAAAAATGGGCGAAGAAAGTAAAGAAGAATATCAAGAACGTGTAATAAATCCATATTTAGAGGAAGCTCGAGACAGAGAAATATATTATTGGCTATTAGAAAACATGCCGAATATTGCTCCAAAGTCATTTGGAGGATTTAGAAGAATGAAACGTATTAATTCTGCAAATTATCAGAAAATTGTATCTGAAATATCTAAACAGGGATATGATATTAATAACATAAAATTTTGGTATAAATAGTTTGTATTAATTAGAAAAATGATTAAAATATTTAAAAAAGAAAGTACAAAATGAAGGAGTTTAAGTATATGATGAGAAAAATCTCTAAAAAATTTGACATAATTACATTAAATATTTTGATATTTTGTGTATTATATATAATTGTTATCTTTCCATTTAAATTTAGTACTTTTGGATTTGATTATTTTAATAATATAAAAAAAGGATATGGCATTGATGTATACAATAATAATTATCAGTTAAATGATGATGAACAAAAATATATAATTCATGAATTAAATGGTGTTAATATATTTAACCTTGCTTTTTTTAAAGTAAAAAATGTAAGCGTAATTATCCCATTTGATATAAAAGATGGTATTTCATATGGAAAGATAAACATAGATGTTGAAATAGAAAAATATGATGGTGAAAAAATAAAACAGTTGGTTAACAGTTGTGTTAGTAATACAGAAAAAGTGAATAAAGTTGATATTGATAGTAATAATATATCTATATCATTTTCAAGAAGACTTATTGGAATTAATAATATTTGTAAAAGTGGAATATGTTCAATATTTCTAAATGCAAACAATCAAGCTAAAAGAATGTTTAATTTTAAATTGTGTGTTCGTTTTATTATTATAATTATTATCTTAATATTAATTAATTTATTGGCTTATTTTGTTGATGATAAACATAAAAATAGTGATTAAGAGTTAGCTCTGATAATTATAATAAACATTTATATAATTTTATACGTAATACTATTGAGGTCTAATACTTATAAAGCAATAGTTTATTCATGAGGTTATCTTAAATGATAATCTTTTTGTATGGGAGGATTTAATATGTTAATTATTGTTGGACTAATAATTTTGTTATTAGTTTTTTTATATTCTGCTTGTGGAATATCAAGTAAATGCTCTAGATTGGAGGAAATAATCAATAGAGAAAAAATATCAAAACTACGTTGAAGCAATTGTAAATCACTATCATCATTTAAAAGGATCTATAAAACAAGATGAATTACAGTCACTTTATTCTTCTGTATATCCTAATTCTAGAATTAAAGTAAACAAAGAAGATT
Organism: uncultured Bacilli bacterium; assembly: GCA_944371685.1. GTDB lineage: Bacteria > Bacillota_I > Bacilli_A > RF39 > UBA660 > Coprosoma. The sequence goes on from CALVXV010000003.1 coordinate 22,403, forward strand.
GGGCAGTATGTAATATAGCTGTGGAAAATAATTCTAGTCAAAAAGTTTGTGAACAATTTGAAACTATTAATAACAGAATTGATATTAATAAAACGAGTAGTTTGCAAACAAGTGAATTATTTATGAATCAATTTATTCAAAAATTACAACCATATCATAATGAAATATATGGTACTCTGGAACCGTTTTGTGATGATAGAGAGCAAGGTTTAATGCTATCTTTATATAATCAGTTAACCAATGATGTTATTTATATTTGGTGTTGTGAAGATAAAGTAAAGCGAGAAATAATGGTTGTTACTGCAAAAGAAAAAACTAAACATAATCTTTATATGCAATCCGATAAAGATGTTGCCCAGTATTTCTTAAAGTCGAATTTTCATAAGGCAATTAACTATTCATTAAATCAAGTAAACAAATTTTTAGATAAAGATTTAAATATAAAATTATAATGGAGGGATAACATTTTTGAAATAAATAAAAAAGAATTTTATAATTATATGCAGTTTTATTGTAAATATTTAACTAATATATATATTCGTTATAAAAGTAGTAAGTGTAACAAGCAATTGTTATTAAGCCCTAATAGTATTCAGTTATACGATGGAAAAGATGATACAAAAGATTGTAACGTAAAAATTACTAATTTAATAAATAATAAAAAGGTTTCAATTATATTTGAAAATGATAATGCCTGTTTATATGTGTTTTTTAATAATAAAAACTTAGCAAAATATTTTGAGATTAAAATGAAAGGTGTTTATAATTTACAAGATTTGAAAAGTTTAATAAAGTTTGTTGAGCAGGTTTTACATAATAGTCATAAATCACAATACAAGAAGAGATATACAGAACCATTAATTAATGAAGTATTAAAAAAAATTTTGTTAAAAAAGTATGAAAAAGTAATGAAAAAAAACTGGTACCCTTATTCTTTATCAAACGAAATATCAAGTAAAAAAAATAAAAGATCAAAGGAGGAAAACAAAAAGATGAAAAGTTTTAAATTTAAGAATCAAGATTTATTTTTAGAAATTGGTACTTACGCATATAATAATCACTTGGCTGTTATGTGTAATACTGCTGATGAACCATATGGAGTCATTACTATTAATTTACCTGGAATGTATTTAGAGTCTAAAGATGAGGCTTTTATTGATCCAATTAATAAAGACTGTGGTTTACTTCAAACACTAATTGATGAGGGTATTATTAAAAAGGTAATAAAGAAAAATGTTCAATATAATATGGGTAAATATGATTTAGTTAAATTTGATATGGATAAATTAAAAGAGTATGATCCAAAGGGTTATGCAAAATATTTAAAAGATATAAATTATGATGAAGATATATCAATAAAACCATCTATATAAGGAGGTATGATTATAAATCAAAAGAGAAAAATCAAAATCAACAATAAATTATATAGAATTATAGTTGATACTTATCCTAATAATCGGATATGTTTAAAATGTCAGAATAAAAATGAAGAACATGATTTAACCATTAATTTAGAAGATGCTTTTATTAATGATGGTCATGTTTTTTTAGATCCAAAAGTCAAAAATAATGGTGTGTTAAAAGAACTAAAAAAGAAACGTATTATTAAAGATATATGTGGTGTTATAAATTATCAGTATGTCGACATTCCTATAGCAACGCTTAATATGGGGATTTTACGTAAATATGATAATGAAGGTGTAAATAAACATCTGATAAAAGTGACAGGTGGTGATCTCCACGAGTACTAATAGTTTAAAACGATATAATTCTAAAGTTACTATTCGGTTAAATAGACAAGAAAAAGAAATTTTAAAGAAGAAAGCTTATAAAAAAAACATTAATATGTCAGAATATTTAAGATCTCTAATTATCATTGATAATCGTTTAAGTTCTTTTTATTCTAATATAGAAAAATCAAATAAGAATTTAGAGGATATTTTTAAACATGAGTATTTTATTGGGAGGTATCATTAATGAAACTAAAAGAGAATAAAGATAAACCAGCTAAAGGAAATATAAAAAAGGTTCCCAAAACAATACTTGAATTTATTCCGTTTCAAGATGTGTGGAATAATTATGTTTTTTTAAACAATAATCATATTGTTGGTGGAATTAGAATTGGTTCTATTAATCTTTCATTACTTTTTGATGAAGAACAGAAAATAAAAGTTAATCAATTAAAAAAAGTATTAAATTCAATTGATTATTCTGTAAAGATTTTTAGCATTGATAAGCCAATAAATCTTGAAGATAATTTAAATACTTTAGGAAGTAAAATCAAAAATGAAAAAAATAAACATAAACAAAGATTACTAGAGGAAGATTATGAGTATATCCAGTTTTTAAATAATCAAAAGTCGGTAGTTAATAGAGAGTTTTATCTTATAGTGGAAGAAGAAGCCGATGCTGAAAAATTATTAAAACAGAAGTTAAATGATTTAATCCAGCAATTTACATCTATTGGTTTGTCTGCAGAACTTGTTTCAAGTGAAGAGTGGCGAGAACTTTTATATGTTATATTAAATCCTGTTACATCGCTCGATACTTTTAAAAAGGATGCCACAGGTATAACTAGGTCATTCAAGGAACGAATTGCCCCCACGGGACTTAAAATTGGTGAAAGAGACCTAATATTAGGTGATGCCTATATAAGTATTGTAACATTACGCAGTTACCCATCTATGGTAAATATTGGTTGGTTGGGAGCAGTTGCTAATGTCGACCATACTCGTATGGTTATTAGTATTAGCCCAATGAATACCCAAGATATTTCTGACACCTTAAAGAAAAGTATTTCCGAAGTTAAGTCAAAAATGATTAATATTAGTGATTATAATGACCAAATAATTCTGAATAATCAAATGCAAGATTATGTAGAACTTGTCAATCGTATTGATAGAGAGCATGAAAAGTTCGCCTTACTTACAGTCAATTTCCTTTGTTATGCTGATTCTAAAGAGCAACTAGAAAAAACAAAAAAAGAATTAAAGTCTACCTTATCTGCCTATGGTCTAGGTGGTGCAGATTTGATGTTTGAGCAAGAACGAGCTTTTAAGATGTGTTTACCAACAATGTATAACGAATTAGAAAAACAATTTGGTTTACCCGTTCCTATGTTGACTATAGCATCTTCTTTCCCTTTTATTTTTCAAACCTTGCAAGATGATGGTGATGCTATCATGCTCGGTAATGATGCTCTTGGAAGTTTGCTTTTCTTTGATATGTGGAAGCGTACTAACAAAAGAAATAACTCTAACGCAGTCATCGTTGGTAAGTCAGGTAGTGGTAAATCTACTCTAATTAAGAAACTGGTTCGTGGACTTTGGTGTCGTGGATCTAAAGTCATAATAATTGATCCAGAGCGAGAGTATCGTGACCTTTGCAATAATGTTGGTGGTGCATGGATTGATGCTGGTACTGGTATTGCTGGTATTATTAATCCTCTAGAAGTTAGACATGGTGCTGATGAGATAGATGATGAAACAAACGAAAATCATTCTAATGATTTATCCCGCCATTTTCAAACTTTTAGAACATTTATTAAATATTATTTGCAAGATTTAACTCCATATGAACTTACTAAAATAGAGGAAGTCTTAATTGAAGTTTATAAAGATAAAGGAATTGATTTTGATACTGACTTGTCTAAATTTAAAAGTGAAGACTATCCAATTATGGAAGATCTTTATAATAAAATTGTTAAAAAATTAGATTCAGCTAAAAGGGATAAAGATGCACGTAATGTTATTGAGTCATTAGAAAAGATTAGTTCGATGCTTAAACGTGCTACCTTTGGAGCTGATGCCAAATTATTTAATGGAACATCTACAATTAATGTGGATAAAAACACAGATTTTATTGTTCTTGATATTCATAGTTTGGTAGATAGTGATGCTACTATTCTTCGTACGCAGTTTTTTAATATTCTTTCCTGGTGTTGGAATGAGATTAGTCGTAATCGTGATGAACAAGTAATTCTTGTTTGTGATGAATCACATCTTCTTATTGATCCATCTAATCCTGATGGTGCTGACTTTTTAAAACGCTGTACCAAAAGATGTCGTAAGTATAACTCTGCTGTATGGACTATTAGTCAGAACTTTATTGATTATACTGCTGATGGTTTGGAAAGATATGGACAAGTTATTATTGATAATAGTACGTATCTTTTAGTCATGGCACAAGGACAAAGAGAAATCGAGTCAGTCCAAAAAATGATGAACTTAAGCGAGTCCGAGGTACAATTTTTAACTACTGCCGGTAAAGGACAGGGATTATTTGTTATAGGTCAAGATACTAGAATGCCTATTCAAATTCATTTAAGAGAAGAAGAAAAATTATTATTTGGTAATGCTGGTGGTAGATAATTAGTAGTTATGATAAACAAATATTGATGCTTATAGGAGGACCTTTAATTATTGTTTTACCATTATTATTGTTAATAGTAATGACTACTTGCGATTCCGGAGCAGGAGATGAAACTGTAATCGCCGGAGTGGTATTTACTACTCCTTTTAAAGAAGGAGTACCCATAACAATTACATCTAAATTTGGGACACGAATTGACCCAATTAATCACACCTCTGATTTTCATAGTGGTGTTGATTTAGATGCACCTGATGGATCCGAAGTAGTTTCAATTGGTGATGGTGAAGTGGTCAAGGTTGCCCTTAATAATGGAACATTAGGTAATTCTGTATATGTTAAACATAACGTAGATAATGTTGTATATTATTCAGTATATGGTCATTTATTAAATAATTCAATTGTTGTTTCTGAAGGACAGCAAGTTAAAGCAAAACAAAAATTAGCTATAATTGGAAATAGTGGTCGAGTTACAGGTATTCATTTACACTTAACTTTAATGACCCCAGAATTAAAATGGAATCAAAAAAATTTAATAGATCCTGTAAATATAATAACAGGTTTAAAATAAAAGAAAGTGAGGTCATATTATAAATAAAGAATCAAAAACAAATCAGTACGCAGAAGAAGTGGCTGAAGAAGTTTCAAATATTGCAAGTAAAAAAAATAATAGAACTATTGATCCTATATTAGTTTATGAGTGCATGAAAGAAAAAATTGATGACACTCGTATAATGGATGAAGTCTTTACTAAAGCAATACATCTTTTAGAAGATAAATATGGAGTTTTATTTGATGTAGATAAAAACATTTATATTTAATGTACATTTTTTAGAAAAAAAATTTAAAATTTAGAAAAAGATGTACTTTTATGGTAATTAAAATATTAAAAAAAGCTCAAATAGTTTGACTTATGGATGACAAAACGGGCTTTTTAATATATTTTTTCTTATTTTCTGTTTCACAGATGTCATTCAAAATTAAAATTGTCATACAATAGTAATTTTTACAAACCCTTATATTTCGGGCTAACTACCCACTGGGTAGTTGATTTGTCAGCCACACTTATCCTGCTTTAATGCATCCCATAAGTTTGTACCTAAAAATTAAAAAATGTCAAAAATTTAAGTACATTTTTATGTACATGATTTTAAAATATTTGGAGGTGATATTTAATTGAATAATGATAGTTTAGTAAAAGGAAAAGTAGATGCAACTTTAAATGAAGCCTTTCGTAAGATTCTTAAAGCACTTAATATGAGTCAACAGGATTTTATTGATAAATCTGTGAAAGATTTCGTACTTAATAATTTAAAATTAGTCATGAATAAGGGAACAGAAAATAAGCAATAAAGATGAAAGATTAAGTTTTCGTGTAACTAAAGACGAGAAAAAAGAAATACTAGTTCATGCAGAAAAACTTGGTATGAATTCTTCTGAATTTATTTATACAGCAGTATCAGAAAAAATGAATTTAGATAAAATCAGTGATAGCCAATCGCAGTTTTTAAGTTTATTTGATATGGCATTTAAAAAATCATTTGAAACTTATTTTAAACAGTTGCTTGTGATTCTTAATCGTACTGAATTTAATACCAGATGGTTATTAAAGCAACAAGACATTTTTATGCAACAACTTAAAGTTCCACAAACTATGGAGGACTTAACTTTCTCTATCATTGAACATCCTATTACCGAAAAGGCTAAAGATTTGGTGCTTAAAGATGTACGAAAAATGGCATCAAGAAAGAAGGAGTTAAAAGATGAGCAAGAGTGATATTGTATTTCAATTGCAATATAAAAAATGCAAAAATAAGAAACTAGGAATTAAAGGATGGATGAACTATGCATCAAGGAAACAAAAAGCCGATGCATCTAGTATTGATGAGTATAATCTTCTAAAAGATTATGCTCTTTTCTCTGACAAGGAAACATACCTTAACGAAAATAATGAAACATATTTATGGACTAGTGATGGTGATGTAGTAAAGCAAGATGAACTCAATAAAATTACAGATACTAGTGCTGGTATATATTGGCGAGGTTTTCTTTCTTTTCCATCTGAATTTGCCATCAGTCATGGTTTAATTACTAAAGCAGACTTTTATAGTTTATCTAATCAGGTTATTCCACAGCTTATTTTAGATATGGGACTTAATTTAAATAATGTATCATGGTATTGTGCTTTGCATCGTGATACATCTAAACACCCACATATACATTTTTGTGTTTTTGAAAAAGTACCTACTAGGAATAAAACTACTGTACCTAAATATTGCTTTAAAAATTTTAAAAGTAATGTTGCCAAGTACTTAGTGAATTACCAAAAGTTTTATGAACTTCGTGATAAATCTTTTTCTGATATTACTGGTAAAGTTAATTTACAAGAATTAAATAAAATAAAAAATCAGAGATTGTTTAGTGATAAATATAGAAAAGATTTAAATAAGTTGTTATTAAAATTATATGATGAATTACCTGCTAAAGGTAGGCTTCAGTATAATTCAAAAAACATGAATATGTATAGAAAAGATTTAGATAATATTATAGAATTTATTCTTTCACACGACTCCGTAAAATATGATTATGCAAATTATTTGAAACTGTTAGATAAACATCAAAAAGAATTAAATGTTTTGTATGGTAATAGTAAAAGTAATCAAGAAAGGAAATATTATAACGACCAAAAGAAAAGACTTTATTCTAAAATTGGTAATGAAATTTTATCTAATTATAAGATATATCAAGCTATGAATTTCATGGAACGTGAAAAAAGTTTTCTCAATAAAAATATAACTACTTTAAATTTTAGAAGTCGAAGCGATTATGCTAAAGATGAAACTAAAAAAGATATTGCTAAACAATTATACAAGATTTGTATACTTGCTGATTTGAGTGAAAGTCAAATGAAAAAGGTATTTAAAAATTGGTTACATAATTCTCATTATAACTTTGATGTCGATTCTCTTATTGCCTCAGTTAGTACATTAGATACTGATATGAGTGTGCAAGAACTTTACTCTGCTCTTAAAAGATTAGGTTATAATTCTACTAGATATAATAAATTAAAAACAGCTAATTTTTATAAAGAGCTTAACTATAAACGTTTTATTAATAAAGCTATCAATCATTTATATAACGAGATAGATAGAGAAGAAAAAGAAATAATTGAACAAATGGAATATGAATTGGAGGTAAAAAAATAATGTATGTTGTAGATATAACTAGAGACAATTTTAATTCTGATATGTTAATTGGTAATGATAGCATGAGTGCAAAAAATAAAACAATTAATTACATTACGGATTATGTTTTTGCAAATTATAATATTAATCTTAATAAGGATTTGCTGGATCAAAA
>CALVXV010000004.1 GCA_944371685.1 uncultured Bacilli bacterium
ATCAGTCATAAAGTTTAACACAACTTAACAAAAAAAGAAAGAACTTAATCTTCCTTAATTTTAATAACTACATATCTATTAGGAGCTTCACCTTCACTTTGAGTAACCAATCCATCATATTCAGCAATAATAGTATGCACAATTCTTCTTTCATAAGAATTCATTGGATCTAACTTAGCCTCAATCTTTGTCTTTAAAACTTCTTTAGCTATTTTCTTAACTTCTCTTTCAATATTTTTTTCTCTCCTAGCCTTGTAACCAGAAATATCTAAATTAACCTTAATGTTAAAATCGCCATATTTTCTAAGAGATTGCCTTAAAATTGTTTGAATAGCATTCAAATTTTTACCTTCCTTACCAATCAACACACCACTATCATCAGTAACTATAACAGCAAAAATAACCCCATCTTTTTCATTAACTTCTACATTAAAAGACGTATTCATCTTTAAAGCAAGTTCATTTAAAAAATTTCTAACATATTCTTTAACATCATACTTAGTAACAACATAAGCTATATATTTTTTCTTACCAAAAAGTCCGGCTTCTCCTTCTTTTATATAAAAATATACCTCATTAGAATTAACATTTAACTGTTCTAAACACTTAGTTAGCGCTTCTTCTTGGCTTTTTGATTCGTTTTTCACTACCTCTAACATTTTCCTTCATCCTCCTAATAACTTCAGCTTGAACAATGGTAAATAAACTACCAGTTATCCAATATATTATAATACTTGTTGGCATTGTAAATGAAGTAATTACAATAAACACAAGCATTACATTCATCATAGTTTTCATTTGGTGCTGTTGTTCTTCACTTCCACCACTAACACCAGAATTTAATTTAAATGAGAAAAATGTTGTAAATCCTACTAAAATTGGAAGCAACAAATAAATCCAACCACCATTAGTAAAACTATCTGCAAATACTGAAAAATCAAAACTTCCACCAAATAACTTAACAAATGGACTCATACCCAAATTAAATCCTAAAAACTTACCTTCAAACACTATTGGAAGTCTATTCAAACTCTCTAAGAAAGCAAAGAAAAGTGGCATCTGAATAAACGCAAATAAACAACCAGCCATCGGATTAATCTCATATTTCTTATAAATACCCATCATCTCTTGAGCTTTCATCATTTGATCCTCTTGACTATCTCGTCCCCTATATTTTCTCTCTAACTTTTCTAAATCCTTTTGAGCAAACTTCATATTTTCTGATTGCAAAGCTGACTTCTTACTAATTGGAAATATAATTAAACGAATAATTAACGTAACCGCAATAATAGCTAAACCATAATTTCCAAGAACTTCACCAACTTTTACAATAAACCAACTTAAAGGTTTAATAAATATTGTCTCCCAAAGTCCCCCATACTTTCCAGAAGCTGGAGTAAATTTAGAGCACTCAGGCAAATCATCAATATCCACCTTATTTTTTTCATAAGTTATCAAAACATCTTTATTAGTAGGCTTACAAAGTATATTAGATGCAAGCGTTTGTCCAGTCGTTGCCTCTTTAACTGGATTGCCCTCCTTATCCTTAACATACGTTGTACAGCCTGACAGTGACAAAGTCAAAATTCCTATAATTAATAACAATCCTACCTTCTTACGCATCTTTTCGCTCCTTTACTAAATTTAATTTTTTTAAAGCAAAATTAAGATTATCACGCATTTCTGCAAAATTTCGGCATAATATTCCTTTACCAACTATTATAATACAATCAAAATCATTTTTATAGTGATTTTGCGAAACTATTGCTTTTATTTGCCTTTTTACTCTATTTCTTGTTACTGCATTACCCACTTTTTTACCAACCGAAAATCCAAACTTATAAACCGAAGGTTCTTTTTTATCTATATATATAACATAATCTTTATATTTAAAAGGCCTATTATTTTTTATAATTCTATTAAAATCTCGATTTTCCTTCACAATATTAACTTTTTTCATAAACTAATCCTCAAAAATTACTAATAAAGCCACTGCTACGCCAGCAGTGGCAATTTAATGAGATAATACCTTGCGGCCTTTTTTTCTTCTTCTACTTACAATACCGGCTTTCATACGCGCAAAAAATCCCATTTTTTTACTTCTCTTACGAGTATTTGGTTGAAATGTTCTTTTAGACATTGGTTACACCTCCTAATTAATTTTCACATTGCTTAATAAATTATATAGATAAAAGATTCATTTGTCAATTTATTAAACAAATTTAATAAAAAAATTGCCCAAATTATACCAAAATTTTTCAAAAAAAGCAATATCCGAGTTTTCCACAGTAAAAAAATTTATAAAATTATCCACTTATTATTTCCACATCAAGTAGCCCTATATTATAAACCTTTTTTCCTATTTTTCAACATATGTGTAAAATGAAAACTTATGCACAAATGTGCAAAAAAAGTTATCCACAAAATATGTGGAAATTCTCCACAAACCTACATTTTTCGACAAAAAACACCTGTTAATAACTTTTTTTTATTTTTCCACAGTTTTTATAGAAAAAAATGTAAAAATAATGTAAAATATTTATAGATTGTCTATTATGGGGGTAATAATATGGATTTAGAAAGTATTTGGTCCGTTTTTTTATCTAAAATTGAAATAAAATTAAAACCAGTTTTATATCAAACCTGGTTTCAAGAAACAAAATTAATTGATTTAAACAACGAATATGCAATTGTGGAAGTTCCATTAGATGTTCATAAAAAACACTTGCAAGAAAACTATAGCGAACTAATAAAAGAAACATTTATGGAAGTTACCGGCTCTATCTTCAAATTTAAATATGTCACACCAGACGAAATAACCGAAGATAAACCCCAAACACAAATAGAAGAAAATAATGAAGCAACTTTTGAAAGTGGCTTAGATAGTAAATACACCTTTGATAATTTCATAGCCGGTGAAAGTAATAAATTTGCTAAAGCAATTGGTCTTGCAGTCGCAGAAAAACCAGGCGCAATGTATAATCCTTTATTTATATATGGAAATAGTGGTCTTGGCAAAACTCACCTAATGCATGCCATCGGTAACTACATAGTCGCAACCTCAAATAAAAAAGTTTTATACGTAACTAGTGAAAAATTTGTCGATGACTTTCTTAATATATATAGAAAAAATGAAACAAGTAATTTCAAAGCTGTGGATAACTTTAAAAGAAAATATCGCGACATTGACGTTTTAATGATAGATGATATCCAATACCTAGAAATTGCTAGTAAAACTCAACAAGAATTTTTTAACACCTTCAATGAACTTCACACCAAAAACAAGCAAATAATTATTTCTTCAGATAGATCACCTGATGATTTAAAAAAACTTGAAGAAAGACTTAGAACGAGATTTAACTGGGGATTAACAATCGACATTCTACCTCCAGACTTCAACTTAAGAATGGCTATATTAAACAAAAAAATTGAAGCCCAAGGCATCGGCAGTTATGTTCCAGAAGAAGTTAAAGAATATATTGTCGGCAACTGTACAACTGACATAAGAAAACTTGAAGGGGCTTTGACTAGAGTTTTTGCTTATGCTACTATAATGAATGGCTCTGAAATAACATTAGAACTAGCTGTCGAAGCCTTAAAAGACTATATTGGAAAAAACATCATCTCCAGAAATAAAATAGACCAAGTAATTCAATTAGTCGCAAATAACTATAATATTACTGTAGAAGATATAAAATCGAAAAAAAGATTATCCAAAATATCCGTACCAAGACAAATTGGAATGTATATATGCCGAGTTCATTTAAAAGAATCTTTACCAAAAATAGGCAGTGAATTTGGTGGAAAAGATCATACAACCGTAATGCACTCAGTTGCCAAAATAAAAAGAGAGCTCAAAAAAGATAAAAACTTAGAAGTAGAAATTTCCAAAATTATTAACCAAATTAAATAGTGGAAAATATTAATTTTATCCACACTTTTCCACAGAGTGTAAACCATAAAAAAACACTTAAATTTCAATGTAAAATAATACTTTTCCACACTTTTCCACATCAATAATAAAAAATAACTTATAAATAATAAAATAAAAGGAGTGAAAATATGAAATTTGAAATAAAACAAAACACCCTTTTAGAACATTTAAACTATGTTATAAAAGGTATATCAACAAAAAACTTAAGACCAATTTTAAACTGTATAAAATTTGAATTAACCGATGAAGGCTTATATTTAATGAGTACAGATAGTGAAATATCAATCAAAACATTTATTGATAAAAAAGATATAAATAAAATAGATACAACTGGAGAAATTGTTGTATCAGGTAAATATATATATGAAATAATTAGAAAACTTCCTGATGAAATAATTAACTTAGAAGAAGTTATTGATTCTAAACTATACATAACAACTAAAAATTCATCATTTACTTTAAACTGCAGTAATGTCAATGAATTTCCAGACCTAGAATTAGAATTCAATCAAAATCCAATTATTTTAAATCAAAAACTATTTAAAACCATTATAAATCAAACATCTTTCGCTACATCAACAAGTGAAACCAGACCAGTTTTAACCGGTATTAACTTTAAAATCGAAGGAAATACTTTAAAATGCACTGCTACCGATTCATATAGATTAGCCGTTAAAACTATAACTTTAGAAAACAAAGCTGTGGAAAACTCAAATATTGTTATTCCAACTAAAAATCTAAATGAACTAGTAAAATTAATGAATGAAGATGAAAATAATATAGAAATGCACATATTTGCTAATAAAGTAGTATTCAAATTTAGCCAAATAATAATGATGACTAGATTAATCAGTGGAACATATCCAGACACTTCAAAATTAATTCCTGAAACTTATGAATTAACCATGAATGTAAAATATAATGATTTATATAGTGCTATTGATAGAGCATCCTTACTTACAAATGAAAGTGATAAAAATACAATCAAATTCGAAACCACTAATGATATAGCCATCATCTCATCAAACATTCCAGAAATTGGTAATGTCGAAGAAAAAATAACTGTGGAAAAAAACAATGAAAGTGAAATAAAAATAGCTTTCAATTCTAAATTCATGATGGAAGCCGTTAAATCATTAGAATCAGAAGAAATAGAACTAATGTTCAATGGTGAAATCAAACCAATCATTTTAAAAAGTCTTGAAAGTGATGACCTAATTCAACTAATTTTACCAATCAGAACTTACTAAAAAGTTCTTTTTTTTTTAAAAATTAACATTGTACGACAAAATATAACAAATTTCGACCTCCATTTTGAGTATAAGAGAACTGTCTTTTTAGACAAAGGGAGGAACTATGGATACAGAAACTTATGAAATTAATAGTAAAACATGCGCACTAATACAAGAAAACAATTTTTCCACAACTATTATTGATAATTATAACACTTTTACTATCAACTACCCTATCAATAAAATTCTTAATTATAATTGTGAATATTATGGCAGTTCATTTAATGGCCGATTAAAAGGAACTAAACAAGCCTTAGGTAGTAAATACAAACTTCCAATCATCATTGAGGAAACAAGAGAAATAATCTTTTTTCCAACCACCTCATACCGTGGTAATAACTGCATTTGGCTAGCTTTAAAAAATATTTCTAATTACCAAGAAGTTAAAAATAAAGTAATTGTAACTTTTACTAATAAAAAGCAATTAAAATTAAATATTTCATATGATTCATTTGAAAATCAACTACTTCGCGCCACCAAATTACTATTAATTTTACAAAATCGCAAAAAAAACACAAAATAACATTAAAAATAGACCTTATTTCGTCTATTTTTGCGCTTTTAACGCCCATTTTGTGGTATAATGTTTATGAGGTATAGGAGTATGCTAGACACTATAATTTAAAAATTAATAGCTTAAAAACAGGTAGTGAGGTAAATCATGATTATAAAAACACTAGATATTAAAAATTTTAGAAACTATAGTTCTCTAACTCTACAATTAAATGATAGATTAAATATTATCTATGGCCAAAATGGTCAAGGAAAAACGAATCTATTAGAAAGCATTTACCTATTAGGTTTTACCAATTCACATCGCTCTTTTACTTCGGAAAATTTAATTAAATCAGGTGAGGAAAAATCAGTAATCAAAGGCAAACTTGTAAAAGATATATCTTACAATTTAGAAATAGATCTCACTAAAACAAAAAAACAAGTAAAAATTGATGACAAAGTCGTAAACAAAATTACAGACTACATAGAAAAGATGAATGTCATAATTTTTTCATCTGAAGACCTTGATTTAATTAAAGGAAGTCCTGGTGAAAGAAGAAAATATTTTAACCTAGAATTATCCCAATTATCTGTTAATTACTATAGTGCCTTAAACGATTTTAATAAATTATTAAAATTGCGAAATGAATATTTAAAACAATTAAGCTTAGATGTTCAAATTGATTTAAACTATTTCAATGTATTAACTGATTATTTAGTTAATAAAAGTATCTTCATTTATCAAATGCGTAGTAAGTTTGTGGAAAAATTAAATAAGATTTGCCCACCAATTTTTGAAGAAATTGCAAATATTAAAGGATTTAATATTAAATATCATCCTTCAGTTGAACTAAAAAACTTTGATAAAGAAACTATCAAAAAAGCTTTAGAAGATGCTTATAATAATCATTTAGAAAAAGAAATACATCTTAAATCAACTTTATATGGCCCTCATAGAGACGATTTCTCCTTTGACATAGAAGATAACAACTTAAGAGAGTTTGGCTCTCAGGGCCAGCAAAAAATGGCTATAATTGCTTTAAAACTATCTGAAATAGAAGTTTTTAAAAACTTCAAACAAACAAGCCCTATAATATTACTCGATGATGTTTTTAGTGACTTAGATAATACTAAGAAAAATAATCTATTAAATCATATTAAAGGTGACATGCAAGTCATAATAACCACAACTGACTTAGATAGTATTGATAAAAAACTCCTATCCAAAGCTAAACTTATCCATATTGAAAATGGACAAATCAAGAAAACAGAGGTGGAAAAATGAACGAAAAAGAACAGCACTATGATGTATCCGATATTCAAGTCTTAGAAGGCTTAGAAGCTGTTAGAAAAAGACCAGGAATGTATATTGGTACAACCGATGTTAAAGGCTTACACCACCTAGTTTGGGAAATTGTTGATAATAGTATTGATGAAGCCCTAGCTGGGTTCTGTGATGCCATCGAAATTGTCATTAATAAAGGTAATTCCATAACTGTTAAAGATAATGGTCGTGGAATTCCTGTGGGAATTCATCCCAAAACAGGCTTATCAACCGTTGAAACTGTTTATACTGTCTTACATGCCGGTGGTAAGTTTGGTGGCGGTGGATATAAAGTATCTGGTGGACTCCACGGAGTTGGCGCCTCAGTCGTAAATGCCCTATCAAGCTGGACAACCGTTACCGTTTATCATGATGGTAAAATTTATGAAGCTAAATTTAAAGACGGCGGACATATTGAACAAAAATTAACTGTAATTGGTGAATGTGATCCTAATAGAACAGGAACCACCGTTACATTTAAACCAGATGCTGATATATTTGATACAGATATATTTGATTATGAAACCTTAATGGTTAGAACAAGAGAACTAGCCTTCTTAAATAAGGGTTTAAAAATAACCTTAAGAGATGACCGTGATGACGAAGATACAACTGGTGAAACTTTTCATTATGAAGGCGGTATTAGTGAATATGTTAAATATCTAAATAAAAATAAAACGCCAATTCAAAATGATATTATTCACCTTCAAGGTGAAGATGAAGGTGTTTTCTTCGAAGTAGCTATGCAATATAACACAGGTTATCAAAGTAACATCTACTCTTTCGTCAATAATATCAATACCCATGATGGTGGAACTCATGAAGAAGGAGTTAGAAGAGCTTTAACACGAGTTTTAAATAGTTATGCAAGAAAAACAGGAATGCTTAAAGATAAAGACGATCCATTAAGTGGTGATGATGTTAAAGAAGGCTTAACTATGATAGTCTCTTGTAAACACCCTAACCCACAGTTTGAAGGTCAAACCAAAGGAAGATTAGGAAATTCAGAAGTCAGAAAACTAGCTGATAAAGTATTCTCTGAAGGTTTTGAAAGATATCTTTTAGAAAATCCTGACGAAGCCAAAATAATTGTGGAAAAAAATATGACCGCTGCTCGTGCTAGAGTAGCTGCCAAAAAAGCCCGCGAATTAACTAGAAGAAAAAGTGACTTAGATGTCATTAATTTTGGTGGAAAACTAGTAGATTGTAAAGATAAAGATCCTGCAAAATGTGAAATATTCTTAGTCGAGGGAGATTCGGCTGGAGGCTCTGCCATTAAAGGCCGTGATTCCATGACTCAAGCTATATTACCATTGCGTGGAAAAATCTTAAATGTGGAAAAAGCTCGACTTGATAGAGCCTTATCAAACGAAGAAATAAGAACAATTATAACAGCCTTTGGCACTGGAATTGGCCAAGACTTCGATTTAAAAAAATTAAGATATCATAAAATCGTTATCATGACCGATGCCGATGTTGACGGTTCCCATATTAGAGTATTATTACTTACCCTATTTTATCGTTTCTTTAGACCTATCATTGAAGCTGGACATGTTTATGCTGCCCAACCACCACTTTTCTGTATAAAACATGGCAAAACAATTAAATATGTTTTAAATGAAGAAGAAAGAGATAATTACCTTGCCTCATTAAACCCTAATACTAAATATGAAATTACACGTATGAAAGGTTTAGGTGAAATGGATGCTGAAGAATTAAATGAAACTACAATGGATATAAATAAACGAGTATTAAGAAAAATAACCTTAGATGACGTTATGGAAGCTGATGAAGCCTTTTCTAAACTTATGGGTGAAGAAGTCGCTCCAAGAAGAAAATTCATCGAAGAAAATGCTACATACGCTGAAACAATAGATGTATAGGAGGTAACATATGGATCACACAAGAGATAGATTAGAAGAAAATAACATTGTAAACGAAATAGAATCTTCATTTATTGAATATTCCATGAGTGTTATCAAATCAAGAGCATTACCTGACCTTAGAGACGGTTTAAAACCTGTTCATCGTCGTATTTTATATTCAATGTATGAATCAGGATACACTCCTGATAAACCACATAAGAAAAGTGCCAAAACCGTCGGAGAAGTTATGGGTAATTATCACCCACATGGTGATTCAAGTATCTATGAAGCCATGGTTCGTATGGCTCAAGACTTTAGTTATCGTTATCCATTGATTGATGGTCATGGAAACTTTGGTAATATTGAAGGTTATGGCGCTGCCGCTATGCGTTATACTGAATCACGATTAGCCAAAATATCTTTAGAATTATTAAGAGATATAAACAAAAATACTGTGGATTTCACTACCAATTATGATGAAACAAGAAAAGAACCAACCGTTTTACCATCACGTTTTCCTAACATATTAGTTAATGGAACCATGGGTATTGCTGTCGGTATGGCTACAAACATTCCACCACATAACTTAGGTGAAGTAATAGATGGTTGTATAGCATACATTGATAATCCAGATATTGATACTGATGGATTAATGCAATATATTAAAGGCCCAGACTTCCCTACAGGCGCAACTATCTTAGGAAATAGTGGTATTAAAAAAGCTTATGAAACAGGACGTGGAACAATCACAATTAGAAGTAAAGCCACTATTGAAGAAAAAAATGGTCGTCATTATATCATCATTGATGAAGTTCCATATGGTGTAAATACATCAGATTTAAAAGACAAAGTTGCCGAACTTGTTCATACTAAAGTAATAGATGGTATTTCTGACTATCATACTGACTTAAAAGATGGTATAAAAATAACAATAACTTTAAAAAAAGACGCTAACCCACAAGTAGTTTTAAATAACTTATATAAACATACTCAATTTCAAACCACATATGGTATTATCTTATTAATGCTTGATAATAATACTCCACGAACTTTAGGATTAAAAGATATTATTTCAAAATATGTGGATTACCAAAAAGAAGTTATTATCAGAAGGACAAGATTTGACTTAGATAAAGCTGAAAAAAGAGTTCATATTTTAGAAGGATATAAAATAGCTCTTGATAATATTGACGATTTCATTCAAATAATTAGAGATGCCAAAACTGATGTTGAAGCTAAAACTAAGTTAATTTCTAAATATAATCTAACTGAAGTTCAAGCTGAAGCTATATTGGAATTAAAATTGCGTCGTTTAACCGGTTTAGAAAGAGAAAAAATTGAAGCCGAATTAAATGATTTATTAGAGAAAATTAAATACTATAAAGAAATTCTAGCTTCTGAAGCCAAAGTATTAGAAATAATTAAAAATGAAATGCTAGAAATTAAAAATAAATATAGTGATGAAAGACGTACAAACATCGACATGACAGCAATTGACTACATTGAAGATGAATCACTCATACCTGTGGAAAACATCGTTGTAACCTTAACAAATAAAGGTTATATAAAACGTATGACTAGTGAAACATATAAAACACAAAATCGTGGTGGTGTTGGAATTAAAGGCATGACTACAAATGAAAATGACTTTGTGGAAAAACTAATCTCAATGACTACTCATGATTATCTAATGTTCTTCACAAACAAAGGAAAAGCCTATAGAGTCAAAGGATATGAAGTTCCACAATATAGTCGTCAATCAAAAGGAATTCCAATCGTCAACCTATTACCTTTTGAAAAAGGCGAAGAAGTTACAGCAATGTTAAAAATCAATCAAGATGAAGAAAATAAAAATATTGTATTTTGTACACAAAATGGATTAATCAAAAGAACTGCCCTATCTGAATTTGAAAACATTAGAAAAAGTGGAAAAATCGCTATTTCATTAAAAGAAAATGACCAATTAATATCAGTTAAAAAGACAACTGGGGAAAACGAAATAGTCATTGCCTCATCAAACGGTCGTATGATTAGATTTAATGAACAAGAAATTAGAATAATGGGTAGAACAGCCTCAGGTGTTAAAGGTATTGATTTAGGCGACGGTAAATGTGTCGGATGTGAAATAGCCAATCCTGATGAACAAATTCTTGTAGTAACTGAAAAAGGTTATGGAAAACGCACCAATGTCAACGAATATAGAATGACACATCGTGGAAGTAAAGGTGTAAAAGCCTTAAATGTAACCGAAAAAAATGGTAATATTGTCTCATTCAAAATAGTTACAGGTGATGAAGATCTAATGATAATAACCAATAGCGGAATAATTATTAGATTATCAGTTGAACAAATATCTACAACTGGTCGAGTTGCTCAAGGTGTAAGATTAATTCATTTAAAAGACAATCAAACAGTCAGTAGCATTGCTCTACTAGACAAAGAAGTTTCAAAAGAAAACCAAGAAGAAACTCAAAACAATTCAGAAAATTAATTCAATGTTTCACGTGAAACATTGTTCGAGGCGATAATATTATCGTCTTTTTTTTAGATTCTAAAAAAACATATTTCATAACAAAATCATCTTACTAATTTTAGTTAATAAACAGTATAAAAGATTAATTATCAATTATAATTATTATTAAGCAATTAACTGGCAATGTTTCACGTGAAACATCGCACAAATCAGAGCATTAAATTTAATATATATTATTAACGTTTTTATAAAAGCACATTAAAAAATCATATTTTTATCCACAGCATTAATGTTTCACGTGAAACATTATTCAACCGATGATAATAAATCACCAATTTTCTTTAAAATAACATTAAATATAACTTATAATAATTTTTTTGATCTATTAAATATATAAGTATAAAAATTATATAATCAATTTTTTAAGAAATTAATTATATCTGATGTTTCACGTGAAACATCAGATAAATTATAACTAAAGTTAATAACACAAAACAAAATATGTATCAAATAATCACGCCATTTAATTTTCCACAGTATTAATGTTTCACGTGAAACATTATTCAAAATAACAACGACATTTTTTATAAAATACTTTAATATATTTTAAAACAGAAAGTAAAAATAATTTTTATTAATTAGTTTTAATATAACCAAGAAATATAGATTAATACTTTTTATTAAGAAACAAATTATATATTTAAGTAAAATATAGAAATGATTAGTATTAATATATAGTTGAATATAACATAAATTAATATATAAAATATATAAATATAAAAAAACAAGCTAATGTTTCACGTGAAACATTAGCTGGCACACACAAAAAAAGTATATGCCAAATAAAATATTAAAATAAAGAATGTTATAAATAAAATGAATGTATATTTTATCCACACAACAATGTTTCACGTGAAACATTGTGAAATTAATTAAAAATATAGAATAAATAAAAAATATAATATTAATATATAAGTCAAAAGCTAACAATAACTAAAATTCTTAGTAAAATATTAAGATTTTATCAAAAAAAGCAAAAATTATAATTATTAATATAAGAAAAAAATATAATTATAAATATATGTTTCACGTGAAACATTAACATTAAAACAAAGAAATATAAAATAACAATAAACGTATATAGAACACATAAACTACTTGCTAATAAAAAAAAACAATTGTGCTTTAAAACCTTTTCAATGTTTCACGTGAAACATTGAAAAAAAAGAAATACTGTGGAAAAGTCACTTTTACAACAAAATCTATTGAAATTTAATAATAAATATTATATTATATTAGTGGTACAACATTTATGACTGAACCAGGTCAGAATCGGAAGATAGCAGCCTTAAGGTCCTCTAAATGTGTGTACCTTTTTATATAGGTGATACAATGAATAAATACATAGAAATCGCTCTAAAAGAGGCAAAAAAAAGCTTAAAAACCGATGATGTTCCAATAGGTGCTGTAGTAGTAGAAAATAACAAAATAATAGCCAAAGGTCATAACACAAGAGAAAAAACACATATAATAACAAAACATGCAGAAATAAACGCCATCGAAAAAGCTTGTAAAAAGAAAAAAACATGGCATTTGGATAATTGCATTTTATATGTCACACTCCAACCCTGTCAAATGTGCCTAGAAACCATAAAACAAGCGAGAATAAAAAAAGTAATATACATTGCAAAACAAGAAAAAAAATCCAACCTAAAAAATCCTGACATGATTTATCTAAAAAATGTGGAAAACTCCAGTATATTATTAAAAAACTTCTTCAAATCTAAAAGAAATAAGTAATTTAACTAAAAATCCAACCAACTTATTTCCTTTTTTTGTGGATAAATATGATATAATAATACAGATGAGGTGGTAAAATGTATCAAGCATTATATAGAAAATATCGACCTAAAACTTTAGATGATATATTTGGACAAGATGTCATTGTCAAAATCATAAAAAATTCCATAATTAATAACCAAATAAATCATGCCTATTTATTTGCTGGCCCTCGAGGCACAGGAAAAACAAGTATTGCCAAAATATTTGCAAAAATAATAAACTGTGAACATCCAGTTGATTGTAAACCTTGCGGTAAATGCATTAGTTGCACCCAAGAAAATAACAGTGACATTATTGAAATAGATGCAGCCAGTAACAATGGTGTAGATGAAATAAGAGAATTAAGAAACAAAGTCAATTTATTACCAGCATATGGAAAATATAAAGTTTATATAATAGATGAAGTACACATGCTAACTCAAGGTGCATTTAATGCCCTCCTAAAAACATTAGAAGAACCACCAGCCCATGTAATCTTTATATTAGCCACCACTGATCCACATAAAGTAATCGAAACAATACTATCAAGATGTCAAAGACTAGATTTTAAAAAAATCACCGATGATGCAATTGTGGAAAATTTAACTAAAATAGCTCAAAATGAAAACATTGATATAGATAAAGAAGCTTTATATGAAATAGCTAAATTAGCTGATGGTGGAATGCGTGATTCTGTTGGTATGTTAGACCAAGCTAGAGCCTATACAGAAGGAAAAATAACTGTAAAAGACATACACGATATAAATGGTACTTTAACAGAAAAAGATTTAGCAGAACTGTTAGAAAATATTTTAGATAATCAATTAGATGAAATACTTGAAAAAATTGATAATTATAATGATAAAGGAAAAAACTTTGTAAAATTAATTGACGAATTCATCAATTTTGTACGAAACACAATCTTATATAAAGAAGCTCCAAATTATTTTCAAGAAAGAATTAAAAATGTGGAAAAATATGAAAAAATAGCCTCAAAAATAACAGTAAATACCCTATTTTCCATTATTGAAACATTAAATAAATATTCATTTGAAATGAAAAACAATAATAATAGTAAATTATTATTTGAATTAGCATTTATTAAAATAATTTCTGAAAAAAATAAAAAAAATGTGGAAAACACACCAGAAATAGCTAATATTTCTAAAAACACTAATTTAGAAATAACAAAAAATGCTAAAAACTTTCCAAATAAAGAAAAAAGTGTGGAAAATCAACCTAAAAATATAGAAAAATCAGAAACAAACGCCCAATCAATTGTAAAAAGCACAAACATACATTCACACGAACAAAATGATGATAAAAAAAATATAGTTAAAAATATAAAACCTGCCAATGAAACATTAAAAGCCAATCTTGAAAAAATAAAACAAATAAGAATTGACAATACTCTAGCCCACTTTAATAAACAAGAAGTAAGAAATATAACTCCATCATTAGAATTACTAAACGACCTACTACTTGATCCAGAATATAGTCATGCCGCATCAATTATCCTAGATGGTACCCTTAAAGCCGCTAGTACAGATAATTTAATCTTCGTCTTTAAAAATAAAAGATTATCCGATTTATTCAATGAAAATTTATTAATTATTGAAGAAACTATTGAAAAAATTTTAAATAAAAAATATAATTTAATTGCAACCGATATAGATGAATGGGAAATAATAAAAAATGATTTTAACCATAAATTAAGACCATTTATTTATAAAGAAGAACAGTTTAATTTAGAAGATATCTTCAAAGAAGAAGATACTAAAAATAATATTGAATCAATGTTTGAAGATATTATAGAATATAATTAGAAAGAAGGAATAAAAATGAATATTCAAGCTATGATGAAACAAGCCCAAAAATTACAAAATGACATGCTAAAAGCAAAAAAAGAAATTGATGAAAAAATTTACGAAGGTAAATCATCATTTGTAACAGTTAAAGTAAAAGGAACTAAAGAAGTAATTGAAGTAAAAATAGATGCTGAAAATTTAGAAAAAGATGATATAGAAATGTTACAAGACATGATATTAGTTGCCATAAATGAGGCCAATCACCAAATAGACTCTGAAACAGAAGAAAAAATGGGAAAATACACTAAAGGAATGCCAGGTTTATTCTAATGAATTATCCTAAAACAATATTAAATTTAATAGAATGCTTTAAAAAATTTCCAGGTATAGGTGAAAAAACAGCCGAAAGACTCGCTCTAGCAACCTTAGACATAGATGCCGATATCATTGAATTATTTAGTAAAGCATTAAAAGATAGTAAAACTAAAATAAAAAAATGTTCAAGATGTGGAAGCTTAACTGAAGAAGAATTGTGTCAAATATGTACTGATAAAACTAGAGACACCTCTACCCTTTGTGTTGTTGAAGAATGCAAAAATGTTATATTATTTGAAAAAATAGGTTCGTTTAGGGGAATTTATCATGTACTTGGTGGTTTAATATCTCCATTAGAAGGAATTAACCCAGAAGATATTCATATTGATACATTAATAAAACGAATAAAAGATGAAAATATCAAAGAAGTTATACTTGCTATTAAACCAAGTGTTGAAGGAGAAACCACCGCATTATATATAAGAAAAATGCTTGAAAATACAGATGTAAAAATATCAAAAATAGCTCATGGAATTCCTATGGGTGCTGATATTGATTACATTGATCCATTAACTCTTGAAATGGCCATCGAAGATCGTACAACCATCTCATAATTTTATAAAAAATATTATATAATTTATTGAGGTGTTTCATGCTTAATAAATTATTTAAAATCTTTAAAAAATTTATCATGAGTTTTTTCATGTTATATGGATATAATGTCATAGTGCCAATGGCCGCTATTATACCAATTAATTTAGTTACAGTTTCAATCATTACTATATTTAGTATTCCCGCATTTATTTTTTTAATTGTAATAAGACTTGTCGTATATTAGGAGGATTTATAGATGTTAGATGGTTATAAACAGTCACAACCGATTGTATATAAAATATTAAAAAATGCTATCATTAATGATAAATGTTCTCACGCCTATTTAATAGAAACAGGCGGTTTTTATGATTCTTTTAATTTTACCATGGCTTTTATAAAATCACTTCTATGTCCGCAAAAAAAACTTGCCAAAGAAAATTGCGGAAATTGTCATCAATGCGAAGTAATTGACTCTGGCAACTTCCCAGAAATTGAAATTATAGCGCCAGATGGTCTATGGATAAAAAAGGAACAACTTCAAAACTTACAAAAAGAATTCAATACTAAAGCATTAATTGGCAATAAAAGAGTTTATATTATAACCAAAGCGGATAGATTAAATAAATCAGCCGCTAACTCCATTTTAAAATTTTTAGAAGAACCAGATAATAATTTAGTAGCCGTTCTTTTAACTGATAATATTTATAATGTTTTATCAACTATTAGATCAAGATGTCAAGTCTTAAAGTTAAAATCATCAAATATATCAAAGGAAAATCTAACTCCACTTCAAAAATTAAAACAAATAGCCCTTACCCAAAATACCAAAATTGATGAAGAAATTGATAATAAAATTGAAAAAGTAATAAATTTTGTAAATTATTATGAAAAAAACCACTTAAATACTTTACTTTATATTGGAAAATTGTGGAATGAGTATATAATAGGTAAAGATGAATATGAAATGGCATTTGAAATAATGATAACCTATTATAAAGATATTTTAAATTATATTTTAAATAAACCTTTAGAAGTATTTGAAATAAATGAAAATATAAAAAATATTGCCACATTAAATACAGCAGAAGAAATTTGCCAAAAAATAAATAAGTTAGTTGAACTAAAAGAACTAATTAAATATAATATCAATACTAGCTTATTAATGGACAAACTAATCATGAGTTTAGAAGGAGTGATATAATGACCAAAGTTGTTGGAGTCAATTTTAAACCACATGGACAAGTATATTACTTTGACCCAGATAAATTAAACTTAAAAAATAAAATTACGGTCATAGTTGAAACTGAACAAGGCTTACAATTTGGCACAGTCGTCAGTGAAAATACAGATATCCTAGCTTCTAAAATTCAAGGAAAATTAAAAAAAATAATTAGAATAGCAAATAAATCAGATTATTTAAAACATAAAAAAAATCTCAAAGATGCTGCTAGTGCGCTCAAAAAATGTCGCCAAATAGTTAAACAAAACAATCTAAAAATGCATATAATTGATGCTAGTTATACTTTTGACCGCGATAAACTTATCTTTAGATTCTTGGCCGATAATCGAATAGATTTTAGAGAGCTTGCTAGACAGCTTGCTGCAATATATAAAGTAAGAATTGAATTAAGACAAATAGGTGTTCGTGATAAAGCCAAAGAAATTGGTGGTTATGGACCATGTGGTCAAAAACTTTGCTGCGCTAGATTCTTAAACGATTTAAACGCCGTTTCCATAAATATGGCTAAAAACCAAAACATTGCCTTAAACCCAACTAAAATAAATGGTGTCTGTGGAAGATTAATGTGTTGTTTAAAATATGAAGATGACTATTATACCCAAAGCCGAAAAAGCATGCTAAAAATTGGTGACAAAATAAATACTGAGTATGGTGAAGGCACAGTTATTGGCTTAGATATTTTAAAACAAAAATATAAAGTGAACGTACCTAATCATGGGATAGTAGAAGTTGATAAAAATGAAAGTAACTAATTATTTATTAGGTTATGACAAACTTAAAATTATCCAAGATAATGAAATGTTTAATTTTTCATTAGATTCAGTATTGCTTCCTAACTTTATAACTATTAATGAAAGTACAAAAAATATTTTAGATATAGGTTGTGGTAATGCTCCTATTCCTCTTATATTAACAACTAAAACAAATGCACATATTACTGGAATAGAAATACAAAAAGAAGTAAGTGAAATGGCCAAAGAATCAGTAAAATTAAATAATTTAGAAAATCAAATTAACATATTAAATGAAGATGTAAAAAAATTTTATCAAACTGCCAGACCAGAATTTTTTGACATAATAACATGTAATCCTCCGTATTTTGAAGTTAAAGAAACTTCAAGATTTAATAAAAATGATTATAAAACAATTGCTAGACATGAAGTAACATTAAAATTAGAAGATATATTGCAAATATCCAGAAAACTTTTAAAAAATGGTGGTACCTTAGGATTAGTCCATCGCCCAGAAAGACTAATAGATATTCTACTAACTATGAGAAAATATAATATTGAACCAAAAAAAATCAGATTAGTTTACCCTGGGAAAAATAAAGAAGCTAATATTTTATTGATTGAAGGTAAGAAAAACGGAAAAAAAGGATTAAAAATTTTACCACCTTTATATAGTCATAATCCAGATGGTACATATACTGAAGAAATTCAAAAATATTTTAAGTGAGATGATGAAAATGATTCAAAAAAGTTATGATGGCTCCCCTACTTTATTTATAGTTCCAACTCCTATTGGTAATTTAGAAGATATAACTATAAGAGCCTTAAACATTTTAAAAGAAGTTGATGTCATATTCGCCGAAGATACTAGAACAACTAAACAACTATTAAATCATTTTGATATTAATAATAAGCTAATTTCTAGCCACTTATATAATGAAAATCAAAATGAAGAAAAAGAAATTGACTATTTAAAACAAGGAAAAAATATTGCCATTGTCAGTGATAGAGGAACTCCAGTAATCAGTGATCCAGGCTATATACTGGTTAAAAATGCCATTAAAAATGGTTATAATGTCGTTTGCCTACCAGGCCCAACAGCTGTAATACCCGCACTTGTTATGTCAGGGTTAAGTGGTGGACCATTTACTTTTTATGGTTTTTTAAACAGTAAAGAAAACAAAAGAAAAAAGGAATTAGAAACATTAAAAATGATTCCCTACCCTATTGCTTTTTATGAAGCTCCACATAGATTAATTAAAACACTAAATAATATATATGAAATATTTGGTAATAGAAATATTGCTATTGTCCGGGAAATAAGTAAAAGATATGAAGAAGTTATTCGTGGAACTGTGGAAAACATTCTAAAAACTGTGGAAAACTTAAAAGGTGAAATTGTAATTGTCGTCGAAGGAAACAAAGAAATGAAAACATTCGATAATCTATCTATTAAAGAACATGTAAATTTATATATCGAAGATGGTTTAACACCAAATGAAGCTATAAAAAAAGTCGCCAAAGAACGAAATGTTCCAAAAAGCGAAATTTATAATGAATATCATAATTTATAAGGCCTTAGCCTTATTTTTTCTTTTCTTCAGAAAAATCAACCATTGCTTGTAAATATGATTCAACCTTTAATTTATTTATACTATCTAACTTTCTATAATTCTCAATCAAAGATAATTCATTTTCATCAATTTTAAAATTTGAATTAATTACATCATCAGTTAAATCTAATAAATAATCAACAGAAACATCTAAAATTTTAGCCATTTTAATAACAATAGATAATTTGGGACTTATTTTACCACTTATATATTGACTAATAGCTTCCTGTGAAACTCCTAGTTCAACCGCAAGCGAAGTTAATGATTTATTTCTAGCTTTCGCAATTTTTTATAAATTTTTCATATATACTCCTTATTAATATTTCTATAAGATTGATTATACGAGCAAATTATGAAAAAAATTAAAGAAATATCTAAAAAATATTTAATAGGTTTTATCTTAGGATTAATGTCAGGAAGTATAGTAATGGTATACGCAGTAACCTATTTTCCATCAAGTCAAACAACTTATGATAATAATATAACTGGAATGCAGGCAACTAATGTTCAAGGAGCGATAGATGAGCTTTATAATGTATGTTTCCCACCAACGGCTTGAGCTAGTATATTAGATAATGTAGATATAGTTACGTCAGGAGATGGATTATACGCCGATGAATACGAAGAAGGCAGATATTTTTATAAAGGAAAGAATGTAAAAAATTATGTAACATTTAATAATGAAGCTGCAGAATGGCGAATAATATCTATAGAAAAAGATGGAACAATAAAAATAATGAGAAATACAAGTATAGGAAATCAAGTTTGGGATTCAAGTAATTCCAATAATTGGGCCAGACCAGCTGATTTGAATACATATTTGAATAGTACATATTATAATGGACTAAATTCAACAGCCCAAAGTCAAATAGTATCCAAAGACTTTAGTATAGGAGCTGTACAATGGAATGATACAAGTTTATCAGATAGTATAAATGATGAAAATAGTAAGAAGTGGAATGGTAAGGTTGCTTTAGCAACAGCCAGTGAATATATAAGAAGTAATAGTAACCAAGGAAGCTGTAGAAATATGAATCAGATATGGAATTCGACAAGTTGTGGCAATACAACATGGATGCATAATAGTACTACTTGGTGGACGTTGTCGCCTGCTTCTGGATCCTCTTACCGCATGTTCCGTGTATATTTGGACAGCGACTTCAGCTATAACGATGCTAACTATTCCAGTGGCGTCCGCCCAGTTGTCTATATAAGCTCTGATGTCCAAATCACTGGCGGAGATGGAAGTCAGTCAAATCCATTTCAATTTTCACTATAAAGTGATAAGTATATGATTAAAAACAGTATAAAGTTTAACCTTTATACTGTCCACCATTGATATGAAATACCTGCCCTGTTGTATAAGAAGAATCATCACTTGCTAAATAAACATATATAGGTGCAATTTCATATGGATCCGCAGCTCTTTTCATATCAGAGTCAGAACCAAGTGTTGGAATCTTATTAGGCATCCAACAGCTAGGTTGTAAAGCTGTCCAAAAAACCCCAGGTGCCACCGCATTAACCCTAATATTTTTAGTTGCTAAATTAGTTGCCAATGCTCTAGTAAATCCTACAATTGCTCCCTTACTAGTCACATAATCTATAAGTTCCGGTTCACCATAAAAAGTAGTTATTGAAGTTGTATTTATTATAGAACCACATTTCATATATTTCAAAACTTCTTTAGTCAAATAAAACATTGAATAAATATTAGTTTTCATTGTATAATCAAACTGTTCGTTAGAGATATCCTCTAACCTTTTTTGTTGAAATTGTACCCCCGCATTATTAACTAAAATGTCTATCTTCCCAAAACACTCCATTGTTTTATCAACAACCATTTTACAAAAATCACAATTTTTTAAATCCCCAGAAATAAGTAAACAAGTTCCTCCTAAATTTTCAATGTATTTTTTTGTATATTCCGCATCTGCATGCTCATTATAATAAACAATAACAACCTTTGCCCCTTCTTTTGCATAGTAAACTGCCACAGCCCTACCTATTCCTGAATCTCCCCCAGTAATAATAGCTACTTTATCTTTAAGTTTGCCACTACCTTTATAATTTGAATTATCAAATATCGGTCTTGGTTCCATTAAAAATTCCATTCCAGGTTGAACTGTTTGGTATTGTGGATAGGCCTTAATTTTAAATTCTTTACCTACTACTCCATCATTACATTCATTAACATATAACAGTCCATAATTATCTCCAACCTCACAGGATTTGCACCCGTATTTCTCATTCATCAAATTCCTCCTTCATAAAGTATTCTATTCATAGATAATTAAAATGACTATAAATTTTAAAATATGATATAATATTATCGTAAAAAAAGAAGGTGATATGCATGAAATTAATAGTTGGACTAGGTAATCCTGGCAAAGAATATGAAAATACTAGACATAATGCGGGTTTTAAATTTATTGATAAATTTGCTAAAGCCACTAACTTAGAATTTAATAAAGAAAAATTTAATGGTTTGTATACAGAATTTAACTATAAAGGTGAAAAAGTAATTTTATTAAAGCCCCAAAAATATATGAACTTATCAGGTGAAGTTGTTATTAAGTTTAAAGAATTTTTTAAGATAAACTTAGAAGATATATTAATAATTTGTGATGATTTAGATACTGAACTTGGTAAAATAAAAATAAAATATAAAGGCTCACCAGGTGGTCATAATGGATTAAAAAACATAGAAAATCATCTTCATTCAAACGAGTATAAAAGAATAAAAATTGGCATTTCATCTAATCAAGACCATGATAGAATTGATTATGTTATTGGCAAAATGCCCAAACAAGACTTAGATATCTTAGAAAAAGTCACAGATATCGCCCCACAAATTTTAAATGATTATCTAAATATTTCCTTTGATAACCTTATGAATAAATATAACAGCAAGGAAGTGATAAAATGACCTTCTTTGATAAAATATTTGATAAAGTCCAAGCTGATGAATTAATTGGTTTAAATAATGAATTGAAAAGTATTTATATATATCAAAAATTTAAAAATAGTACTAATTCTATCATCTTAGTGACATCAAACCTTCATGAAGCTGGATTAATTTATAATTCACTTACCCACTATACCGATAAAGTATGGTTTTTTCCCATGGATGATTTTATAACTAGTGTTGCCATTGCTGTCTCACCTGAATTTAAAATAACTCGTTTAGAAACAATGAATTCAGTTATAAATGAAGAAAAAGCTATCATTATAACTAATTTAATGGGTTATTTAAGATTTTTACCATCTAAAGAAAAATTCAAAGATAGCAAAATTAATTTAAAAGTTGGTGACACTATTGATTTAGATAATCTTATTGAAAAATTATTTAATCTAGGATATCGTAGAGAAACCACCGTTAATATGACAGGAGAAATTGCTGTAAGAGGTTATGTCATTGATATCTTCCCAATCAATGGTGATAATCCCATTAGAATAGAATTTTGGGGTGATGAAATTGATTCTATCCGAACATTCAATGTTGAATCTCAGCTAACAATTGCTAAAATAGATGAAATAACTATTTTTCCAAATACTGAAACCTTATTAGAAAATTACAAATTTGACTCTCCGCACCGTGAAATGCAATATGAAAAAAACATCACAAATATAGCTGGATATCTTAACAATCCATTAACTATTTATAATAATTATCACACCCTACTTGTAAATTATAATCTCCTTTTAGAAGAAATAAAAAATTATAATATTAGTATCAACATCGATAAAAACACAAAATACATGTTCGATTTTGAAAATGTTCAAGATAAAAAAGCTATAATTTTTGAAGAATTTCATAATCAAACTACCCATACCAAAGCTAAAATTTTTACTAAGGTTGATATAGAACCATTTCCTAAAGATAAAAACCAAATAAATAATAGATTAAATAGCTATTTAAAAACAGGAAAACAAGTAATAATTTGCTTAGATAGTCGTTATCAAGTAAACAAACTAATAGAATTTTTAGAAAATAATGATCTAACATTCACCAATGAAAAAGAACTATTTAAAGGTAAAATAAACTTAATTATAAAAAAAATAAATAGTGGTTTCATTACTGATGATTATATCGTTATCACCGAAAAAGAACTATTTGATAAACAAGAAGAAAACGGTTATAAAACAAAATTTAAATATGGTACTAGAATTAAAGACATTACCAAATTAGAAATTGGTGATTATGTCGTTCACGGTATTCATGGTATTGGTAGATATGATGGATTAAAAACTATTGTGAAAAATGGCTTAAAAAAAGATTATCTCACTATCACCTATCGCGATAATGACAAATTATATATTCCAGTAGAAAAATTAGATTTAATCACAAAATATTCTTCTGGCGATGCCTCTATTCCTAAATTAAATAAATTAGGTAGTCATGAATGGCAAAAAACTAAAGCTAAAGCTCGTAAACATGCTGAAGATATAGCTGAAGATTTGTTAAAAATGTATGCTATTAGAGAGTCAAAAAAAGGTTTTGCCTTTGATAAAGATGGTAAAGAACAAATGGAATTCGAAAAAGAATTTGATCACACAGAGACACCTGATCAATTAAGGGTAACCGAAGAAATAAAAAAAGATATGGAATCAGATAAACCAATGGATAGGTTATTATGTGGAGACGTTGGCTATGGTAAAACAGAAGTAGCTTTCAGAGCGATATTTAAAGCCATTATATCAGGTAAACAAGCAGCCATTTTATGTCCAACTACAATTCTATCTTCTCAGCACTTTCAAAATGCCATTGAACGCTTTAAATCATTTCCAGTTGACATTGCTTTATTAAATAGATTTGTTTCTCCAAAAGAAACAAAAGAAACCTTAGAAAAATTAAAAACAGGCCAAATAGATTTATTAATAGGAACTCATAGAATTCTAAGTGATGATGTAAAATTTAAAGATTTAGGACTATTAGTTATCGACGAAGAACAAAGATTTGGTGTAAAACATAAAGAAAAAATAAAAGAATACAAAAATAATGTTGATGTTTTAACTCTATCAGCAACCCCAATCCCAAGAACCTTGCAAATGTCCATAGCGGGAATTAGAAGTTTATCCTTAATTGAAACTCCGCCAGTCGATAGATACCCTATTCAAACTTATGTATTAGCCGAAAATAAACAAATAATCAAAGATGCCATATATAAAGAATTAGCTAGAAATGGCCAAGTATTTATTTTATATAATAAAGTTGCCAATATTGATATAGAATTAATGGAAATTCAAAACTTAGTTCCAGAAGCCAAAATCGGTGTTGCCCATGGGCAAATGAATAAAAATGACCTTGAACAAGTAATGATGGATTTTACTAATAAAAAATATGATATCTTACTTTGTACAACCATAATTGAAACCGGTATTGATATTGAATCAGCTAATACTCTAATAGTAATTGATGCTGACCACTTTGGATTGTCACAGTTATATCAAATAAGAGGTAGAATTGGTAGAAGTAACAAAATTGCCTATTGTTATTTGATGTATGCCCCAAATAAAGTTTTATCAGAAGTTGCCACCAAAAGATTAAAAGTAATTAAAGATTTCACTGAATTAGGTAGTGGTTTTGCCATTGCTATGCGTGACTTATCAATAAGAGGTGCCGGCGATATTTTGGGTAGTGAGCAAGCCGGTTTCATTGACAGCATAGGTATTGAATTATTTATGCAAATGTTAAACGAAGAAGTCAGTAAATTAAAAGGAGAAACGCCAAAAGAAGAAGAAACCAAAGATACCCCACCACTAATTGACGTTGAAACCTCAATAAGTGATAACTTTGTTAGCGATGAAGATTTAAAAATTGAAATTCATAAAAAGATTTGTAGTATAGATTCTTATAAATCGTTAAATGAAATTAAAAATGAACTAGAAGATAGATTTGGAAAACTATCAGAAGATTTAATTATCTACATGCATGAAGAATTATTTGAAAAACAAGCTAAAACATTAAATATAAATCATATAAAACAAACTAAAAACTCCGTAGAAATAACATTAGATAAAGAATTAACTAATAAAATAGATGGCGAAACATTATTCTTTGAAACTTCTAACTTAACTAGAATGTTTAGATTTAGTATGAAATTTGATAGATTAACTATAACACTAGATACAATCAAATTAGATAAACATTTTATTTATTACTTGCTTGACTTACTTAAAATCATAAAAAAATCAATAAAAAAATAAATAATTTGACAAAAGGTAATAAAATTGCTAATATATAGCACAAAAAAGAAAGAGGGGAAATTATGAAAGCACAATACTCCAAATATTCAAATATTAATCTTAATAGATATCGTGAAACTAAACTGGAAAAATATCAATTAAGAAAAAATATAAAATTAGTAACTAATGATATTAAAGTAGCCGCCATAATAGCCCCTACTTCTCTATTTATTGGATTTCTAATGTCCCAAGAGGCATTAACTTCTAACTGTTTATACATTGTCAGTGGTTGTTCATTAGCATACGTAATAACTAATCTATATCTACATAAAAAAGAAAAACAAAAAAGGTTCACCCTAAGGTGAGCTTTTTAAATACTACTTTCTTTTATTAACTAACTTATCAATAGGAACTTCTACTATAACACTTATTCTATATAAAGTAGGAACACTTATACCTTGATTTACTTTATTACTTTCTAAGCCACCGATAACAGAAGTTGAAACTCCCACTTTTTCAGCCAACTTCTCCTGTGTCATTTTCTCTTTTTCCAAACTATATAATCTTCTATAATAACTAACATTTTTACCAATTGTATCAAACAAATCATTATCTGACATATAATTA
>CALVXV010000005.1 GCA_944371685.1 uncultured Bacilli bacterium
AACATTAACCGCAAGTGGTTACTATAATGCAGAGCGAGATAGCAGTCAAGTCTATAGTGGAAATCCAGCAAGTACAACACAAAAAATAGGCTTAATGTATCCAAGTGATTATGGATATGCGGCAGGAAGTAGTTGCTTATCAACCGCACTTTTTGATTATAGCGATGGATGTTACAACAGTGATTATTTATCAATTGGACTAAGCGAATGGTTACAGGCTCCTTATGCCAATAATAGTTCCCGTGCGGCCATGCTGGGCAGTGCTGGTCTCGTCAACAACAACAATTCCGTGACCAACTCCCGTGCGGTCCGCCCAGTCTTATATCTAAACACAAATGTGGAAATCACAGGAGGAGATGGCAGTCAGTCAAATCCATTTCAGCTTTCCTTATAATAATTTAATCTAGTGTGTAATTAAAAAACATACTAGATTTTATTAAAAACTATCAATTTCCTAAATTGGTAATAAAAGTATATACAAAATAGGAAATTCTTATTACAAAAATTTAAAATTAAGTAAATAAACCAATCTCAAAATTAAAAAATTATCGTTTGCTAATTAGTTTAATTATGTTTATATTATTTCTCCGAAAGGAGAGAATATGAAAAAATACTATACAGCCAAATCAGATTTAATCTTCCAGCAAGCCCTTTGTCTAGAAAAAGATAAAGATATTTTATCTTGGTTTATTGGAAAGTGTTTTAATCAAAAAGTAACTGACCTTAAAATAGAAATTCCAGTACTTCCAATAGGTAAAGTAATTGAGAAAAGTAAAACAGTTGACCTATTAGTTTCGTTTGATAAAAGAAAAGTCAATCTGGAAGTAAATAGTTGTCATTATAAATATTTGAATGACCGTAATTTTTTCTATATTTCAGATGTTTATAGCGCCCAGTTTAAAAGAGGTAAAGGTTTAACAAATAGAAGTGAAGTAATTCAGTTAAACTTTACTTGGGGACTTCCTAAAGAGTATGAAAATATAGGCTGCTTTGTCTACGAAGTATACGATAAAAAGCATAATGTTAAATATATTGATAACTTTAAAATCATTGTCTTTAATATGAACTATTACCGAAAAAAAATTATAATAGAAAAGAAAAAAAAGTTTAAAAAAGATACTCCAAAACACTTATTAATGTTAGATGCCAATAGTGAAGAGTTAAAAGAGTTATGCAAAGGAGATGCGATAATGGAAAAGTTTAAAAAAACGTAGACAAATTAAATGATGACAAAAATGTAATTGATTTTTTAACTAAAGAAGAGGAAGATGAAATTATTAAAACTTCATATTACGATGATGGATTAGAAGCCGGATTAAAAAAGGCGAAAAAAATGGCAAGGAACTTGGATTAAAATAAGGACAAATGGAAGAAAAAAAAGATTTAGCTAAGAAAATGATTCTAAAAAAGATGAACTTAAAAGATATATCAGATATTACAGGTTTATCTATAAAAGAATTACAAGAATTATGATGGAACTTTTGAGTTTGCACGCAACAAACTTCAAAAGTTTTTTATATACAGTAAATGTCGCTATAAAAGGTAAAAGTTTGCCATTTTATAATGTGTAAAGAAGGCTTTATTTAAAAGGGCAAGTTGTTTTTTATTTTAAAAATGTGGTATACTTAATAATAGGTGATGGTATGAAAAATGCTTACAAGTTTTTAGATTACCTAAAGTTTGAAAAAGGTTTTTCAGATTATACAGTTAAAAGTTATGCAACGGATTTAAAAGAGTTTTATGATTTTGCCTTAGATAAAGATATTAACATTGAATTAGTTAGAGATTATTTAAGAAAATTGTATGATGATAAATATAGTAATAGGTCAATTTCTAGGAAGGTAAGCTCACTTAAAAGTTATTTTAAATATTTAGAAAGTGAAGGGATTATTAA
This sequence comes from uncultured Bacilli bacterium, assembly GCA_944371685.1. GTDB lineage: Bacteria > Bacillota_I > Bacilli_A > RF39 > UBA660 > Coprosoma. The sequence continues at coordinate 1,895 of CALVXV010000005.1, forward strand.
AGATAATTTTATGAGGTTAATAAGTAATCCCAAGATAGAAAAAACATTGCCTAATTATTTGAATTATGATGATTTAGAAAAGCTACTTAATTTCCCAGATAAAAGTAATAAATATGGTTTAAGAGATGCTTTGATATTAGAAATGCTTTACTCTAGCGGAGTTAGAGTAAGCGAACTAGCTAATATGCGCCTAGCCGATATTGATTTTAATGAAAGAAAAATACTTATTTTGGGTAAAGGTTCTAAAGAAAGATATGTTTACTATGGCACTAAGTGCGCAAATTTACTAGGCAAGTATTTAAAAATAGACCATAGAAATAGTCCTTATTTATTTATTGGTAAACGAAATGAAAAGTTAAATGAGCGGGAAATTAGAGCTATTGTAACAGATACAGCTAAAAAAGCAGGAATTGCAGTTCATGTAACCCCCCATACATTAAGGCATACTTATGCAACACACATGCTTAATGAAGGAGCAGATTTAAAAAGTGTAGGTGATTTACTTGGACATGAAAGTCTATCAACGACGCAAATATATACTCATGTATCTAATGAAAGATTGAGACAAGTTTATTTGAAAGCTCATCCTAGAGCTCATAAGAATTAAAGGAGGCTATTTATGGAAAAATATGTTTATTTATTTGATGAGGGTAATAAGGATTTAAGAAGTTTGCTTGGTGGTAAAGGTGCTAATTTGGCTGAGATGACTAATATGGGGCTTCCAGTTCCTTATGGACTTACTGTGACAACTGAGGCCTGTAATTTGTATTTTAAAGAAAATGAATGTTTGAATGAAAATGTTCAAAAACAAATTTTAAAAGGTATTAAAAATATTGAAGAAAAAACAGGTAAGACATTGGGCAGTACTGATAGTCCGCTTTTACTTTCAGTTAGAAGTGGCTCACCAATTAGTATGCCAGGAATGATGGATACTATTTTAAATTTAGGTTTGAATGATAAAATTGCGTCTGCCCTTTCTAAAGATGAAGATAGTAAGCGTTTTATTTATGACTCATATAGAAGGCTTATTATGATGTTTGCGGATGTTGTTAAGGGTAAAGGCAAGGATGATTTTGAAAATTATTTAACTAAGTATAAAGAAAAAAAAGGCTTGAAAAGTGATTTGGAATTAAATGCCGATGATATGGTACATTTAACAGACGCATTTAAAAAACTTTATAAAAAGTTAGTTAAAGAGAATTTCCCAGATGAGCCTTTATTACAACTTATGCAAGCCATTACAGCAGTTTTTAGGTCTTGGAATAATAAAAGAGCTAAAGTTTATAGACAGATGAATAATATTTCAGATGATTTAGGTACAGCTGTTAATGTTCAAGAAATGGTTTATGGTAATTTGAGCGAAGATTCTTTAACTGGTGTAGCTTTTTCTAGGAATCCAGCCAATGGTGAAGATAAATTATATGGTGAGTATTTGATTAAAGCTCAAGGTGAGGACATCGTAGCTGGTGTTAGGACGCCATTTTCTATTGATAGGTTAGAGGCAGAAAGACCAAAGATATATACAGAGTTAAAAGGATATAGTAAATTATTAGAAAAACATTATAAAGATATGCAAGATATGGAATTTACGGTCGAAAATGGTAAACTTTATATGTTACAAACTCGTGATGGTAAAAGAACTCCAATGGCTGCTTTAAATATTGCTGTTAATATGGTTCAAGAAGGTTTAATTACTGAAAAAGAAGCGCTTATGCGACTTAACCCTAATGAGATTAATGGAATGCTTCATAAGAGTTTTGATGAAAAAGAACTTGCCAAAAAAAGAGTAATTACCAAAGGTCTTCCAGCATCTCCGGGAGCTGTTTCTGGACAAATTTGTTTTAACATTGAAGAAGTAAAAGAAAGATATAATAAAAAAATTCCAACTATTTTAGTTAGAGAAGAAACTTCACCTGAAGATATCGAAGCAATGAAGTATGCTAATGGTATTTTAACCGTTCGTGGTGGGATGACCTCACATGCCGCGGTTGTGGCCAGAGGCATTGGCAAATGTTGTGTTAGTGGTTGTGAAAATGCTTTTGTTGATGAAACTAATAAAGTTATGACGATTAATGGAATGACCTTTACTAATGATAGTTATTTATCTTTAGATGGCACAACTGGTAATGTTTATGAGGGGGCTTTAGAAACTACTGATTTTAAGTTGAGTGATAACTTTTTAACAATGCTAAAATGGGCTAAAAAGTATAAAAAACTTGGAGTTAGAGCTAATGCTGATTTAGGTAAAGATGCTAAAGTTGCTTTAAATTTTGGAGCTGAAGGTATTGGTTTATGTAGGACCGAGCACATGTTTTTTGAAAAAGAGAAAATTTTTGCTATTAGAAAAATGATAATTGCGCCTACTGAAAAAGATAGAATTGAAGCTTTAACAGTACTTTTAGGAATGCAAACTAAAGATTTTGAGGAATTGTTTAAAGTAGCTGATGGTAAAGTGCTTACAATTAGGTATTTAGATCCACCATTACATGAGTTTTTGCCAAAAACTGAAAATGATATTATTGAGCTTGCTAAAAGTTTAAATATGAGTTTAGAAGAAATTAATAAAAAAATTGATTCTTTGAAAGAATTTAATCCGATGATGGGGCTTCGTGGATGCCGACTTTCGATTGTTTATCCAGAAATTGCAGTAATGCAAACGACAGCGATATTTAAAGCGGCAAGTAAGGTTTTAAAACATGGAATAGATGTTAAACCTGAAATTATGATTCCTCTTGTTGGTGACGTTAATGAACTTAATTATTTAAAACGAATTATTTTAGATGTAGCTTCTAAGTTGGATAAAAATGGTCATATCAAATATAAAATCGGTACGATGATCGAGGTTCCTCGTAGTATCACTCAAGCTGATAAAATTGCCAAAGAAGCTGATTTCTTTAGCTTTGGAACTAATGATTTAACGCAGATGACTTTTGGCTTTTCAAGAGATGATGCCGGCGCATTTATTGATAGTTATTATCAAAAAGGAATTTTAAATTTTGATCCCTTTAAAACTATTGATAAAGAAGGTGTTGGTAAACTTATGATGGTAGCTATAAAATTAGCTAGAAATGTTAATAGTGATATTGAGCTTGGTGTATGTGGTGAACATGGCGGTGATGAAAAGAGTATTGAATTTTTTAATAAGTTAGGTCTTGATTATGTTTCATGTTCTCCGTATAGAGTACCAGCGGCCATTTTAGCAGCTGCCAGAGCAGAGATTGGTAAAAATGACCATTAATGAAGTGATTTTTATTGATAGTTTACCAAAACTTGATCTGCATGGTTATGATAGGGATAGTGCGAGAGTGGCTATTAATGATTTTATAAAAGATAATCAAAAAATGGGTAATGAAGTTGTTTTAATTGTTCATGGTATAGGTACTGGCATTATAAGAGAGACATGTGTTTTAACTTTAAATCATAATAAAAATGTTGTAGACTTTAAAAGCGCATATGGAAATAGAGGTTGTATGCTGGTACAAATTAAAATATGAGGATATATTTATATGTCCTTTTTTTGAAAATTATTACCTTTGTTTGACATTTGTATGTAAATGTGCTATTATATTTTCCATATCTGAAAGGGGGATTAGGGTATGTACGAAGATGAGGATAATAAACGTGAGACTTTAAAAAGTACATTTATTAAAATTGTTTTGGTTGTCCTTTTAATATTTGTACTTATGATGTTATTTCCGACGAAGGGATTTGTAACAAATTATGTTGATGAAAAAGTAAAAGAAAATAGTGGTAGTGATAATTTTAATAATAATTTATTAGCAATGGCTACAGCTGGAAGTGGATATTTTACTTCATCTAGGCTCCCTAAAAATACTGGAGATACTGCTAAAATGACTTTAGGTGAGATGTATGATAATAAATTACTAGTTAAATTTTCGGATAGTAATAATAGAACATGTAATAGTAATAAATCATATTTAGAAGTTACAAAAAAGGAAGATGAATATACGATGAAAGTAAATTTGTCTTGCTCTGATAAGGAAGATTATATTATGCTTCATATGGGACTTGATGGTACATCATTTCCCAGTACCAGCACCGCAAGGTGCGAGTTCGTAAAAAATCTTGACGATACTTGGGCATATGGTAAATGGTCAAGTTGGAGTACTAAAAAAGCTACGGCTAATAGTACTACGCAAGTACAAACGAAAGTAAGCAAAGTTCAAACGGGAACTAAAAACGTACCACATATAGCAGTTATGGAAGGTGGGGCAACTAAGGTACTTTATAATGGTTATGTGAAGTATGTTTGTCCAACTGGTTATGATAATGCTGGAGTATATGATAGTGTAGTATCTTGTAAGAAAACTACTACTACTTATACTAAAGAGCCTATTTATAAAAATGTGACTTATTATAGATATAGAAGTAAGACTTTAAATAGTAACGTCGATACTAAGTGGTCAAGTTGTGATGATAATTCATTAATTGAACAAGGATATGTAAAAACAGGAAAAGAGGACTAGGTGATAGCCTAGTTTTCTTTGACTGTATTAACGTGCAAAGAAGCTGTCAAATTTTAGCTAATATAAGTTTAACGTTTGATTTGTATTTCAATATGTGTTATCATAATACTAGTATAATATGCCACTAGGAAGGAATGACAACCATGGAAAAATATGTATTTGGTTATCAAAACGAAAATGAGTTTAAAAAGTTAGAAAGTGCTTTAAAGAAGTACAATATGTTAGCTTTCAAAAAACTTTATTTTGAATATTACCCTAAGATTAAAGCTGGGGAGTTTTTAGGTACAGTTGTGGCAGAAGAAGGTAATATTAAAAAATATGAAGTGAAGCTTCCTACAGATGCTTTATTTGCTAAAGTTCATGGTGAAGTTAAATTACATTATGAGGTTAATGATGAAAGTAAAAGTGTTACTTTAATTACTTTATCGCCTGAGGAAATTTTAAGTGAAGGCCATCAATCTGAATTAGTAACTTATAAGGGAGTCATGCTTTCTAAAGAACATTCAGACAAAGATAAATTTAAAATAAATTTATTAAATATGATTAATAAAGTATAAATTTTTCACTTACTTCTTGCATATTATTTAGTAATGTGGTATTATATAGAAGTCAGTTTGATTGGACCCTTAGCTCAGTTGGTTAGAGCATCCGGCTCATAACCGGGCGGTCGATGGTTCGAGTCCATCAGGGTCCACCATTTAAAATGCGGGCGTGGCGAAATTGGTAGACGCACTAGACTTAGGATCTAGCGCCTTACGGCATGGGGGTTCAAGTCCCTTCGCCCGCACCATTGCAGTTGAGAGTCGCACTTTGTGTGACCATTAAATAGAGAACTCATAATATTTGATATTATGGGTTTTTTTCATAGTTAAAGGAGGAATGAATGTTATATGAAAACAACCGTTGAAAAATTAAGTTTTCCTTGTGAAATAAAGGATAAGATCAAGATGAAAGTTGGTACGAGTAATTTGAGTATTGATTTTATTTCAGGACACCTTGTAAAAATAAATAAAACTAATTTAAGTGTCGAAGAACCACATAAAATTATTGCTAAAAATAAAGAGGGAATTTTGATAGCTTTACTATATAATAGCAATCAAGATAAAATATATTTACCAAATTATAATACAGTAATATCATTTACTAAATTTGTTTCTATTTTGAATTTTATGAATAAAAATGTTTGTGGCTAAAAACAGTATTTTCTTTATTTATATTTAATTTAAAAGTTTATTTATAAAATTCTTTCTTTATTGTTTTAGGTTTTCTTGACTTTAATTAAATTGTTTTTTCAACTTATAGCGAATAAAAGATTATATGGTTATTTGTTATTTCATACTTTGAATTTTGATTTTGACAAACGTGATTATAATTATATTTTGTCACTAATAAAATAATTTATAATATGAAAAGAGGATATAATATGAAAGAGAAAAAAGAAAATATTATAGAGCAGATTTTGGTTTTTTTTACTTTTGTTTGCTTAACTTTAACTGCTATAATTTATTTGCTATTGACAATTTATAGTTTTCGCGAACCAACTGAACCCGTTGCAAAAGATTTTCCTACGTTGGCTAATATTGCTTTAATTTTAGTTGGAATTACTAGTTTTTCTTTTATAATATTGGTATTATTTTTTGGAGAAGAAAATAAAGAAAATGAAGTTAATTCTCTTATTGTTGTACAAAAAGATGAATTTGTGAATTTGCGTAGAACTGTTAGAAATCAAAGAAAAGAATTATCTAAATTAAACAAATTGATTAATATGCTAAAGAAAAAATAAGTAAAATATAATTTTATGTTGTTTTGTAATAAACTTTATGGTAAAATATGGAACAATTAAATGATTTAGGGGTGTATTTATATGAGGGTAACGGTTTCTGGAATAGGCTATGTTGGTTTGGTAACCGGCGTAGCCTTGTCTTATATTGGACATACAGTAACTTGTGTTGATATTAACGAAGAAAAAATAAATATGTTAAAGAATGGAATTTCACCTATCTATGAACCAGGGCTTGAGGAACTTATGTCAAAAGTCAGAAATAAGATTAATTTTACAACGGACTATAAGAAAGCTTATTCAACTAGCGATGTTATTATCATTGGTGTTGGAACTCCAGAAAGAGAAGATGGTTCTGCTAATTTAGATTATGTGAACTCAGTATGTGAGCAAATCGCAGAATCTTTGAGAAAAAATTGTATTGTTGTTTTAAAATCTACTGTACCAATAGGCACTAATGATGAAATAGAGAGAAAATTAAACAATGAAGTTGGAACGGGTATTAAAGTATATGTAGTTAGTAATCCTGAATTTTTATCGCAAGGAACGGCTATTCATGATACTTTATTTGCTTCAAGAATTATTGTAGGAACAGATGATAAATATGTAGCAAGTGTTATGCATAAATTATATGAACCATTGACAAAAGAGCCTTATAATGTACCTTATTTGTTGACTTCAAGAAAGAGTGCAGAGATGATTAAATATGCTTCTAATGATTTTTTGGCATTAAAAATATCATATATTAATGAAATTGCTAATTTATGTAAGTCTTTAGGTGCTAATGTTGAAGAAGTTTCAAGAGGAATGGGTTTAGATCCAAGAATTGGTAATAGTTTTTTAAGGGCAGGAATAGGCTATGGTGGTTCTTGCTTTCCTAAAGATACAAAAGCTTTACATTGGTTAAGTACTATAAATGGTATAGAATTGAAAACAATAAAAGCGTGTATTGAAGTGAATGAAACGCAAAAGTTAATTTTATTTAATCAGCTGAAAAAAGATTTAGTTGATTTACATGGAAAAACGATTGCAGTATTGGGTTTGACTTTTAAACCAAATACTGATGATTTACGTGATGCACCATCTGTTATTAACATAGTCAACTTACTGAATTCTGGAGCTAATGTGAAAGCGTATGATCCTGTTGGAATAAAAAATTTCAAAAAAATCATTAAAAAAATTGATATGAATAATTGTTATAATCTAGAATTTTATGAATCAATAGATGATGCAATTAAAGATACTGACGCTGTTATGATAATGACAGAGTGGCCAAATATTGTAAATTATGATGTGGCTAAATACAAAAAGCTTATGAAAGCGCCAAGAGTTTATGATGGGAGAAATTGTTATAAATTAGAAAGCATGAAAGATATTATATATTTTTCGATAGGTAGGTAGATATGAAATCATTTAGATATAATTTGAAGAAAATTTTAAAGTTTTTACCAAAAAAAGTAAAGTCATTTATTTTAGAACGTTGGTCTATATTTTATTTTGAAGATTATAAGAAAGTAAAATCGAAGGTAGATACTTATACACCTCTATACACTAAATTTGATTCTTTAGAAGATACCAAGCGTTTATTGAGAAAAATTGCTTTTTCAGGAAAAAAAGGAATTATCACTTGTAATCATTTTTGTGATGAACAATTAAAACAAATTACAGACAATGATTTAAAAAGTAGTAATTTAATTGTTATCTGTGTTGTAAAAAACGAGTTAGGACGAATTGCAAGATGGTTAGAATATTATAGAAAGATTGGAGTAAAATCATTTGCTATTTTTGATGATAATTCTACTGATGGAACTAGGGAATATTTAATAAAACAACATGATGTTGAAATTTTTGTAGGTACCCATGATTATACAACCATAGATAAGATTGTTTGGGTAAATATGATTGTTGCAATATATGGTTATAATAAATGGTATTTAATTGTTGATTCTGATGAATTTTTCACTTATCAAAATATGGAAAACATAAAAATAGATAAGTATGTAAAAACATTAAAGAGCAATAATGAATTAATAGAAACGTCAATGATGTTGGATATGTATTCTGATGGTAATATTTTTAGTGTTTCTAGTAGAGAAAATTATGAAAAAAAGTGTTGTTACTTTGATAATTGTGGCTATTATATTAAGAAAACAGCTGAAGCACATTATATTGTTGGTGGAGTAAGGAAACGAATTTTTGATAATACTGATTTTAAATGTTTACCAGTATTATCTAAAAAAAGTTTAATGTTTATGACTAAAAATACATTTGTATATACAGCTCATACAATTTTTCCTTTTAAATATAATTATCTTTGTAATTTTAAATCTGTATTAAGACATTATAAATTTTTAAAAGAAGATTATAACAATTATGTTGAAAGGGTTACAAAAAATAATTTTTATAATGCCAGTTCAGAATATAAAGCATATTTAGAATTGTATAAAAGAAATTCTTCAATTAATTTAAAAAATGCCAATTCTTTTAAATGGGATGGATCGAAAAGTATTAATAAAATAGAAGTTGCTGAAGAAATGATTACAGATAAGTAATTGGTAGTAAAATGTGAGAGGGTGTATTTTTTGGAAAAGAATTATATTATTGGAAATAATGTTTTAACCTTGATGTGTGATGATGAAGAGGTGTACCAACGAATAAATAAATGGTTAGCAATTTTTAAAAATGTTGATAAATCTCAAAGTATTAACTTGCTTACTATTAATAAATCTATAATGCGTCTAGTTTTGTTTAATGAAGAAATTTTGAATGTGAAATTAGAATCAACCGATTTATATCCAATTATTATGAATGTAATATCTAATTTAATAGATGACGAAGATAATCTCGTATTACATTCATCCGTTATTAGTAATAATAAAAGTGGAATTTTAATTTTAGGAACATTCGGAGCAGGAAAAACTAATTTGGCTTTAATTTCCGAAAAACATGGTTATAAAATAAATTCGGCTGATTTTAGTTGGTTAACAATTAAAAATAGAAAATTATATTTAGAAAAAGGTTCATGTTATTTAAAATATGAATCAAAAGAAAGAAATTTGTCTAACGATGATTGTCAATCAGAAATTAAAATAGATAAAATTATATATTTAATAGGTGCATGTGATGGTGGGAAATTAAAAGTAGATAGAATTTTAAATTATAAACATATTGTAAAACGCATTTTTCCATTTGCTAATTGGCATAGTAGTATGCCATTAATAGGAAGTGATTTAGAATTACCGATAAATAATTTGTACATTAAAACATTTTTATCTAAACTTTCAAAACTAGATATTGATTTTTTACTCGTTAGAGGAGATTCTAATGATTTGATTTCTATGATTAATGGTAAAATGGTTATATAGAGGTAGTTGATTGATTTGAATACTAATACTAAAATCTTAAAGGATGGAACACCTATTTGTGAGGTTATTCCTGAACAAATGAATGAAATTATTATATTATGTCATGGTTTAGGAGGTAATAAAAACTTTTACCATCCATTAGAAGAAAAACTTGTGAAAATTAATATTGGATTAATTTCATTTGATTTTCCATATCATGGTGAAAGGAAAAATAAATATACAACATATACTGTAAAAAATTGTTTAAAAACTATTGATAATGTATATGAATATGTATTAAAGCAATATAAAGGTATTAAAATTGATTTTATGGGTAAAAGTTTAGGGTCACTATATTTATATTCATATTTGCAACAAAATAGTTCAAAAATTAATAAGGTTATTTTTCAGTGTATGCCATTAAATAACAAAGTCAAAATGACACATGATTTCTTTAATAATCCTAAAAATACGGATAAATATTTTTGCGTTGGTTATAGAAGAAAGCTGCCAAAGAAATTATTAGATGATTTTGAAGAGTTAGAAAGTAATTTATTAGATATAAAATGTACTGATAAGAAAAACATTTTATTTATTCATGGAACAGATGACAAAGTCGCCTCCTTAAATGAAGTTAAAAAATTGTGTAATAGATTTCATTTTAACATATATGAAATTGCTAGTGCTGATCATGATTTTAAAGCAAATAATTCAATGAAAAAACTGGAAGATAAAATTATTGATTTTTTAAAGAAATAAAATTTTAAAATCTAGAAAAGGTGGTAGTGTTATGAAAACGGTGGTTATTGTTGGAACTGGTAAGGCTGCTAAATTGCATTATTTATCATACAAAAAATTTTTAAATTCTAATCTTTTGTTTTTTGTTGATCCTTTTCATAAGACCAATTATAGCAATATATTGATATATAATACTTTAAAGGAATTTTTAAATAACACTAAATATTCACCTGATGAAGTAATAGTTGATATTTGTACCCCGTGTTCTGTATTTTATTCAATAATTAAAGATTGTAAATTAAATGGATTTACTAATATTATTGTAGAAAAACCATTTGTAACCAGGGAAAGTGATTTTGAAAGTCATTTATTTGGACTGAATATATGTATGGTACAAAATTATTTGTATTCTAATATAACTAAAGAAATAAAACAAATAATGTGTGACAATAATTTACAAATAAAAAATTTGGTTATAGATTTTTCCAAAAATCGTATAGTAGATAGTTTCAATAATAGAGGAATGTATAAAGAACAAACAACTAGTGTTTTTGAGGTTGAATTTCCACATGAACTTTATATAGCAGATTACCTTTTGAATTTAAATGATAACTTTAAAATCAGCAACTTAAAAATTAAAGACATGTTTCATGATGGGAAAATACTAAAAAATCATGGATATGGACAAATTGTTGGAAAGCAAGATGATAAAAACATTGTTTTAAAGAGTGATTTAATGCATTTTGAAACAGTTAAAAAAGTAAAAATAGCATTTGATGATGGAAAGTTTTTGGAAGCAAATTATTTAATATATGATAAAAATTTACATCTGTTACATAATGGGAATATCTGTTTACAAGATAATGAACATATATTGTATCAAAAAGAATTTTTATTGGATGATAATATGCTAGAATGTTTAAAAGATTTTTATTATTATTTTTCTGGTAATAAATATGATGTAAAATATAAATTGAGAATTTTATCATTTTCAAATTTAATGAAAATGATTAAAGAAAAGGAAATGGTGTATGAAGAGGGTAAGCAAGTATAAAAAGAAATTTATTAATTTTAGATTAAAAAATACTAAAGGTGGCAAAAAAAGATCAAAAGTTTTAAAAAATGCAAAAGTTTTTTATAAATATGGTGAAAATAATGAGTGGCATCCATCGAAAGTACCTTCAAATTCAGAACTTATTGCGATTCATAATAATGTTATTGTAGCAGCACATGTATATTTTTGTACACATGATTTAATCTCTACTGTATTTAATAATCAAGTAAATAGTAATGAGTATAAAATTTTTTTAGGGACGATTGAGATATTTGATAATGTTTTTATTGGAGCAAATTCAACAATTATGTATAATACTAAAATCGGTCCAAATGCAATAGTAGCTGCTGGTTCGGTTGTTACTAAAGATGTCCCAGAAGGAAGTATTGTTGGAGGCAATCCTGCTAAAGTTATTGGAAGTGTTAATGATTTGAAACACAAAAGATCTATTTATCAAGAACGTATAAAATCTTTTAATTTAAATATGAATGATAGTCAATTGATTGAATTTTTATGGAGGAAAGAAAATGAAAAATAAATTTATAATTGAATTGAAAAAGCAGTTAGATGATGATTTCTCTCATCAATTTGATATTGCCTTTGTTGAATTAAATAAAACAGAAATACAATCTTCTATTACTTATGGAGAATTTTATAAAAAGGTTTGTGAATTAGGAAGATTATTAATTAGAAACGGTTATGAGAATATGACTGTTATTATATATATGTCTAATAGCATTGATTCAATCATTAGTTTATATGCTTGCTTTTATGCAAATATAGTACCTATTATTAAATCATATAATATAGATAACATTGAAGTTGATAAATATATTGATGAAACAAATGTTTTGCTAAATAATTTTGACGAAATAAATTATGTTTTTTTAGATAATGTACTTTATGAAAAAATGAAAACTAAATTAAATACTGCTAATGTTCTTAATCTAAATGATATTTCTAGTAGTGAGTTATCTATAAAATTTGATAAAAATACTAATTTTGATTTTGTACTTTCAACTTCTGGATCAACTACTGTCCCTAAATGTGTAAAGATTAGTATAGATAAATTGTTTGCAAATGTTTTATTTGATAGTAATTTGTGGAAAGTAGAGAAAAATTCAAGATTTTTAAATTGGTTACCTATATCTCATATATATGGTTTAACTTCAATTGCATTTATACCTTTGTATTTTGGTGCTACATCATATTTAATGAAACCCCATGATTATTATAATAATTGTTATCTTTGGCTAGAAGCTATTTCAAAATATAAAATAACTCATACATCAATTATTAACTTTGCTTTGAATCAATTATCGCTTATAAATGAGATAGATAACAATATGAATTTATCTAGTTTACAAAACCTTTCGATAGGTGGCGAAAGTGTTAAATTAAATTCTGTTAGAAATTTTTATAATAAATATAAAAAATATAATTTAAACTTTAATGTTTTTTCTCCAAGCTATGGTATGTCTGAAAATAGTGGCTTGGTATCTGAATATAAAAGTGATTTTGGTGAACCATTGTCTATAAAGGTTAATCGAAAATTTTTGATAGAAGGTAAAATGAAAAAAGACATAGAAGGAATAGAAGTTGTTAATTTAGGTCAAATAAATAAAAATAATGTTTTAATTTTCTCTACAAGAGTTAATTCTTATAGTGGTGATGATGAGATTGGAGAAGTTGTTTTAAGTAATAAATCATTATGTTCTGGTTATTTGGGTGATGAGAAACAATTTCCTAACTATTTTCATACAGGTGATTTAGGTTTTGTTCATAATAATTGTTTGTATTTATGTGGAAGAATTAAAGATATAATTGTAATAAGAGGTAAAAACTTCGCTTCTTCATTAATTTGTGATACTGTTTCAAATACTTTATCTAAATATAATATTGGTGTAAATACATTTATTAATTTACCAAACAACGATGAAAATATTTATTTTGTACAAGAATTGTTAAAACCATTAGATGATGAAATAAAATTGAAAAATGAAATTCAGAGTGTAATCAAGTCTTATACAAAGTATGAAATACCATTAGACAAAATTGTTTTTATTGAAAGTGATAAATTACCAAAGTTATCTAGTGGAAAATTAGATAAAATTACTTTAACAAAATTAATAGTAAAAGGAGTGATAAAGTGAGAAGATTATCAGTTAGAACTACCGACAATATTAATTTAAAGGGCTTTTTGTTTACTTCTAATAAAAAGTCAAAAAAATGTGTTTTGTTTATTCCTGGATTAGAAGGTAATTATATTGAGTGTGATTTTATTGATTCATTGGCTGAAGTTTTTGTTAATGATAATTATGATTTTCTCTGTTCTCATTTGAGAAGTTCTATGCAGATGTTTAATAGTCAACCTAGGATTGGTGAAAAATATCCTGTTTTAACAGGTGCAGCTTTTGAAAAATTTTCTGATTGTATTATGGATATTAATGTATGGTTTGATGAGCTCCTTTCACTTGGATATTCAGATATTTATGTAGTTAGTCATAGTTATGGAAGCAATAAAATGATTTATTATTTAAATAGAGTACATAAATATGATAATTATTTGAAAAAAGTAATATTAATTTCTCCAATAGATTGTGTTGGTAGAAACAAGAAAAGACATAATTATGTAGAACTAATGAATGGTGCTAAACAAAATGTGCAAAATGGGAACGGTAAGCAATTAATGTTTTGTGGTTTCTTTTATCAAACTTATGAGAATTTTATTGATTTTATGACAAATCCTTCTGTTGATAATTTTCCTATTTTTTCTTTAGGCGATAAAGGGTTCAATGATTTTAATAGTATTACAATTCCCAAAACATTAGTATATGGTGAGCAAGAACATAAATATATTGAAATTATTAATAATTTAATAAGTAAGAAAAAAATTAATTCATCATTATATGTTATAAAAGGAGCTAATCACAATTATATTGGTAGTGAACAAGAGTTAGCAAAAGAAGTTTTTAAATTAGTAGAAGGTGATTTAAAATGATAAAAGTAACTATATTGCATGCTGGTATTAATCATCCTAGTCCATTTATACACAGTTTATGTATTGAATTAGATAAATATAATGATATAGAATATGAAATTAATCCTACATTACCATCAACAAAGTCTATGTATAGTTGTCATATATTATATTTTCATCGTTTAAAAAGATATTATGATTCAAACAGTATGAATAGTGGCGTTGAATTTATTGATAATATTAAAAATCTAAAAATGTTGGGATATAAAATTGCTTGGACAATTCATAATTTTTTGCCTATTGATAGAAAAATTACTGAAGTTGATGAATATGTTTTAAAACATTTTTTGACCTTATCTGATTGTTTATTTACATTAACTAACTATATGAAAAAGTCATTGAAAAATAATTTTGGGGTTGATTCTATTATGCATTCTATTGGTGTTAATACTTTAGATGGTTGGTTTGATAAAGATACTATTGATTTAAGCTTTTTACCAGATAATGCATTCTTAATTACTTTTGTTGGTAATGTTGCTCCATATAAACAAATTCAAAAGATAATTGATTATTTTAATCAAATTTGTAATGATAATACATATCTGTTGATTGCCGGACAACAAGCCAAAAATATTGATATTAATTTAAGCATTAATAATGATAATATTATTAGATACGATAAATTTGTTGGGGCTAGTAGTTGGGATAAAATATGTGAGAAAACAAATGTTTTTATTAATTTATATGATTTAAATTATGATAATTTTAAATATGGATTTTTCCCTTCAAATTCAGTAACTCTATTTCAAAAAGGAATAAAAGTTATTACACTAAATTCTGAAATCATTAATGAACTTTTACCTGAAGAAGCAAGAATATCATTTGACTTTAATGATGATAAAACATTATTAGAAAGTATGAAAAGTTCTATTGAACAAAATAAAAAACTTGTTTTTGATGTTAATAATAATATTAGTAATAAATATAGTTGGGCAAATACAACAAAGATTGTTGTGGAATCATTCAGAAATTTATTTAGGGAAGATTAGAATTAAATATGATAGTTTTTAGTGCAATAAATGATGAAGTTGGTAATAATTTAAAAGATCAAATATCGTGTTTAAAGCAAAATAAAGTAGATTTTATTGAGTTTAGAAAAATTGATGGTAAGTTTCTTTTTGAGTTAGAAAAATCAAAGTTGGATGAAATGGCTCAATTATTAAAATACAATAATATATCGGTTTCTATGATTGACACCCCAATTGGTAAACCAAAATATAACTTTTCCGAAGATGATATAAAGTTAATCTTTAATCAATATATAAAAATTGCTAAATTATTTAATACAAATAATTTACGGATTTTTAGTGATGTGTCAGATGATATTTTATTACATTTATGTAAAATGGGTTTTAAAAATAGAATAAATCTATTTATGGAAAATGAAAAGGGGACTAAATTTACTTCTTTTGATTATTTTATAAAATTACATAATAGAATTGGAATGAAAAATCTATTTGTTTTATTTGATACTGAAAATTATTTTTCATGTAATGGTAGAGAAAAGTATTTAAATGATTTTAATAAATATTTTAGTATAATTAAATATATACATTTGAGAGATTATGATAATAATTATACAATTATTACAACAGGTAATTTAGAAATCGGAAATATTATAAATCAAATGTCAAAAAATATTGATGATGTGTATATTTCGATTGAGTCACATTTGCCAATGATATCTTCCGTAGATAAAAGAATTTTATTTTCCAAGAATATGGAAGAAATATATAATAAAATTAATAGGATGTGATAACGTGGAAAAAGAAGCAGTCTTTAATTATATGGATTTATTAAAAGTTCAATTAACAAGTGAAATTGATGCAGCTGACATTGAAAATTATTTTCCTCAAACTATTTCACAAATTGTAATTGAATCTGATTCGGATTATATTATCAGTTATAATGTTTCTCAATATGAAACATTAAAGAAAACTTTGCCTTCTTTTGAAGATCAAAATAGAAAATTTCCTTTTAGATCTGCTCCGGCGATTAGTAAAAATGTTAATGGTTGGATATTAAGTTATTTTTTTGCAAATAGATATTCTGATGATTATTTTATTGCAAATAGTAAAGATAAAATTTATATTATTGCTGATAAGTATGATTCAAATATTGTTATTCGTATTTTAAATGAGTTAGTTGTGAGAAAACTATTAGAAAAAGGTTATTTTCCAATTCATGCTTCAGCAGTTGTAGATTTAGAAGATGGTAAAGCAGATTTGTTTTTCGGAGATAAAGGCTCTGGCAAATCGACAATATTTTTTGAAAAGACTGCACATGATAACTATTTACCATTAGCAAATGATATTTGTTTTGTTGGTGTTGAAAATGGTAGGGCAATGACTTATTCTATGACGTTTGACATCACTTTTCATAAATCTTTATTGATTAATAATAAGGATTTTGTTATAAAAGATGATAAAGTAAGATGTAATCCACTTCAATTTTGTGAATTAATTGAAAAACCTTGGATATATAAATCACCTTTAAAATCTTTAAATTATACAGCTTTAAATTTAAATGATGATTTTGAAATTCAAAGGATATCACCTGAAATTATGCTTGATTTATTATTAAAGTATGGAAAAGATAGAGATTTTATGTTTGATGATACATTAAATATTAACAATTTATATCCAAATTATGATTATAATGTATTGATTCAGCATGTACCATTTTTAACTAGTGTTAAAGGAAATATTGTAGATAATAGGAAGTCTAAAAATAGAGGAGGAATAGTATGATATGTTATTTATATGATGATATACAGACTGTTATTAAAGAACTAGAAAGAAATAAATTAATAGTAGTTTATAAAGAAAAAGAAATTACAGTGTATGGTATGGATGATTTTTTAGTAATAGACATTAAAAAAATTACTAATTCAATTAGGTCATTTTCTATTCCGTTAAAAAGCGTTTGTTATGAACTTTTAATTAATAAATCAACTAGAGAAGATTTATATAATTTGGTAACTGAAATAGTTAATAAAAAATGCTTGGAATATAGTGATAATGAGATTTTGACAATATTAGATGATATGAAAATAACAAAGGATTATTCTGAAAAACACAAAGGTGTTTTAAAGAATGTTGCAATAATATGGCGAGATCATTTTTTAGAGGAAAATATTGGATTATTATCTGGCTTTGTTACTTTGGGTGTTGAACCAAATGATATACTTGCTTTGGATAAGGGAGATAGTACATTACATAGATTAGAAATTACTGCTACTTTTAAAAAAATGGGTTTTAATGTTGATATTCTAGATAATTCTTCACTTGAAGATGACAAATTAATGAAGATAGGAACAAAAATAGTTAGCGATTTTATTAATGAACGAAAAGATAAAAAGATAATAATTTTGGATGATGGAGCAATTATTACTAAAATCTTAAATAAAGTTCATTTTAATAATGTTATTTCTGTTATTGAATTGACAGAAATGGGCTTGAGAAGAATAAATAAACTTGATAAAGTAGATTATCCAGTTTTAAATG
Source organism: uncultured Bacilli bacterium (assembly GCA_944371685.1). GTDB lineage: Bacteria > Bacillota_I > Bacilli_A > RF39 > UBA660 > Coprosoma. The sequence continues at coordinate 19,844 of CALVXV010000005.1, forward strand.
TTGCTAAAACAAAATTAAAAAGAAATTTAGTGTATCCAGAAATATCTAATTCATTGTTTATCAGAATCACAGAACTTCTAGGTGGTGAAAAATTAGTTGGAAGATCTGTAATATTATGTGGATATGGTGATATGGGTGAAATATTAGCTGAAAGATTCAGAGCTTTTGGAATTCGTGTTTCAGTTGTGGACATAGATACTATGAGATTAATAGTAGCTGGAGAAAGAGGTTTTAATACTTATAATAATATTGTTGATGCAGTTAAGAATGAGTTACCTTTTATAATCATAGGTGCTTCAGGTTATTATAGTATTACAGAAGAAATTTTCCCATATCTTTTACAAAAAACATATATTACAGCAGGGGCAACAGCTGATTTGAAAGTATTTGATAATTATAAAGAGGGTTCAGTTTATATTCCAAAATTAGGTACAGTTTATTCAATTGATGATAAGGATATTATTGTACTTGGTAACGGACGTTCAGTTAATTTATATTATTCAGAGGCGATTCCTAATAAATCTAATGATATATTTAAGGCAGGAACATTGGTTACTGCTTGTAATTCAGTAATACATGCAAATGAATTAAAGGATGGAGTTTCATTGAATGTTGTTGATGATTGGATAAAAGATTCAGAAATATTAGAAGAATATTATAATTTATATATTAGTCGTTTAAAATAAAATAGTTAGGTGGAATATTATGAAGGTAAAAACAGAATATAGTATTATTAGTAGGGGAACAGAAAAATATTCAAATCACGGATATATGGGAATAAGTGCACCAATTATGGATAAACAATATATATTAGATATTGACCACGGTGTTTTAGAAAGTGAGTTAAACGACCATGTTTTGGAATTTGAAGCTAACAATTATGCTTTAAGTAATATTGCTGTTTCTAGATTTGAGTTGATTTCAAGAATTTTACTAGAAAGATATAAAGTAAAGGACAACATTTTAATATTAGGTTTTGGCAATATAGGTTTTACTTGTCTATTGGCTTTGTTAAAATTAGGATATACAAAGATTAGTGTTTTTACAAGAAGTATAAATGTGGATATAAATGCTGTGAAAGAAAAGTTTAATGTAGAAGTAAACTTTGTTAATAAGATTAGCAATTCTTATGCAACCTATATTGATACAACCGGTTCTTCTGATATTATTAAGAATGTAATTGAGCAGGATTTTTCTATGAGGGATATACTCATATTAAGTACGCCAAGAGAATCAACATATTTTATAGATCCGTTAATTATTAATAGGAAAAATTTAACGATAATTGGTGGCCATGAATTAAATGGCATTGATAAAAAATGGCGAAATAATCTTTTTAAAAAGATATTAAAGGAAAATACAGAACTTGAGAATATTTTGAATACATATATTTCAATAACTGCATATAGCAAAAGTAATGTACGAAAATTAATAGATAATAAGAAAGCCTTAATTGATATTATTCAATATTAAAAGGAGGATACTTAATGGTTAAAAATTTTTTGATAAGTGATTATGATGGCACTTATAAGATGAAACCAATGCTTTTAGAAGATTTGAAAATGAACAATTTTTTTATACAAAGATTTATGAATAACGGTAATATTTTTATGATGGCAACTGGTAGGGTGTTTGAATCAATACATAAAGAATTTATTGAATTTGATTTAAATGCTAACTATATTAGTTGTGCGGATGCGAATGTTTTGTTTAACAGTAATTTTGAATTATTATATTATAATACTATTTCTAAACAAGATATATCAAGGATAAAAGATTATTATGATTTGTTTGATGAAATTATAGGAAAAGATCCATATAGTAGTATTAGTGATAAAAATGTTGTTGAATATAATATTAGATATAAAGATGAAAAATCTAAACGTATTTTTGTCGAATATTTGAAACATAATAAACTATTTGCATTTTATCATGACCCTTTAGATCCTTTAAGTGTTCACCTTTTTGATAAGAGAAATGATAAAGTAAAGGCCATTCAATTTGTTGCCACATTAGAAAATATTTCAAAAGATAAAATTTATACTATTGGTGATGGGTATAATGATTTAAGTATGATAGAGGCTTTTAATGGGTTTGCTGTTAGAAATGCTAAATATGCTGCTAAATATGAATCATTAGGTGTTTATGATAGTGTAAGTGATTTAGTTGATGATATAGAAAAGGAAAACACAGCAAAAAGACAATGAAAATGAGGATATTGTATCAATTTATGTTATAATAAAAATAATGGAGGTATGACATTATGGAAGATATGCACATACACGTCAGAGATGCAGTTGATGATTACTCAAAATTAAAATTATATATTGAACGTTGTATTGATTTGGGGTTAGAAAAAGTCTTGTTTGTGGAACATGGGCCGAGATTATCTAAAAATCATCTTTCTAGATTAGATACAACTGATAAAATATTAAAGTTTAAAGCGAATATAGAAAGAGCAAGAAAGGAATATCCGAGTTTACAAATATTTTGTGGTATTGAATTAGATTTTTCTTATGATAAAGATTTTAATGAAAATAATAATAAGCTAACAGATATTGGTTTTGATTATGTAATATCTGCAATACATCATTATCGGTTTACAAATGGTAGAGATTATTTAAAAGCTATTATACAAATGATTGACACGTGTAGATTTGATATTATTGGTCACATGCTTTTAAAGTATGACTGGAAGAATTGTTTAGATTTAATTGATATTGTGTTAGATAAAGCTAAAGAAAAAGAAATTATTATAGAAATTAATACTAGTGATAGATCAAGATGGGAGGATGAGACATTAAAATATATGTTAGGAAAAATGAATGAGTATGGAATTACTTATACTATTTCATCCGATGCTCATTCTGTTAAAGAAGTTGGATACATGATAGCAGAAACAACAAAGAAAGTTGAAGAATTTAATTCTAAAAAATCTTTTTTAATAAAAAAATAGTAATTATGTTTGGTTTAGGAGGAAATTATGGTAGAAAAAACAGAATTTACTGAGGATACAATAAAATCAGAGGTTAAAAAACATTATGGAATGAAAATTAATGATATTAAAGTTGTAAACGGTGGTAGTGCCAATATATATAAATTAACATCTGATAAAGGAGATAAATATATTTTAAAAGAGTTTCAGTCAAAATTTAGTGGTAAAACAATTTTGAAAGAAATTAATATTATAAATTTTTTGAGAGATAAAGGTTTATCAGTACCAGAATATGTTACTTGTTTGGATGGAAAACAATATTTTGAATATAATGATAAAACAGTAATTATTCAGAAATTTATAGATGGAAGTACACAAGGAAATTATAGTGGTAGCGAAGAACAAATGTTAGAGTCTGCAAAATATTTAGGTATAATTGTTAATGCTTTAGAAGATTATCCTTATGATGATATGTTTGGATGTAATATAGAAAAATACACTTCAGATGAAATTATTGATAAGAGCATTGCTAAACATGAGAATTTGATACCATTAGCCGAAGAAGATGAAGCTCATGGTGCAGAAATCGTAAAAGATCTAAAAGACAAAATAGAAATGTTAAAAGAAGTTAAAAATGACGGTACTTTTAAAAAGGCTACTAATGTTACAATAAAGAAAACACATGGTGATTACAATGTATTACAGTTTATTTACGATGATAAAGGAAAAATAAAAGCAGTAATTGACTTTGTTAATGCCGGAGAAATGCCAATAGTATGGGAAATTGCTAGGTCATATAATTATATAGATAAAGACTGTAAAAATGGTGAGTTTAATATTGATCATTTGGTTATGTATGTAAAAGAATATTTAAAGTATTCAAAACTCAACAAAGATGATTTAAAATATTTACCTTATGTATATTTAGTTCAAGTATTATCAAGTACATACGGTTATAAAGAATATTTGAAAAATGGTAATCTAGATTTACTTCGTTTTGGAAAAGAAAGAACAAATATATGCCGTTATTTAATGAAAAATGCTAAAGAAATTTCAGAAAGATTGTTAGAGATTGAATTATAATATATGAATTATAAAAATGACATTTTAATATCAGTTATAGTTACGGTTTATAATAATGAACAATATATAAAGAAATGTTTAGATGTAATTATTCCTCAACTCAATTCAAAAATTGAGTTGATTATTGTTGATGATGGTTCTTCCGATTCCACTTTAAATATTTGTACTAAAATTACTAATAGTAAAGAAAATGTTACAATTATTTCAAATAAACACAATGGGTTATCTTATTCTCGTAATACCGGTATAAAAAAATCTAGAGGTAAATATATTGTATTTATTGACGGTGATGATTGGATTGATAAGTCATATTTGAATGAATTAGAAGATATAATTACTAACAACCAATATGATGTCATTTTGATTAATACTACAAAATTTTTTGAAAACCAAAATAAATATCAAATTGAGAATTTTAGTTTTTCCAAACTTGACAAATTTCCAAGTAAGGAAACTGAAAGAGAATTGATTAATAATAATATTTGTGGAAGAGCATGGAGATTAGTAACTCGCAGGCAATTTTTGCTTGATAACAATTTGTTTTTTACTTATGGAATTCTCCATGAAGATGAAGAGTGGGTTACAAAAGTTTTGAATTTATATAATTCTATATTTTATAGCCCAAAATTGAGATATTTTTATCGTAAACATGATAATTCTATTATGTCATCAAAAACATTTAAAAATTATAATGATTTATTGACAGTTGCTATAAAATTGTTTGATTTTAGTACAGGAAAAATAAATTATAATAAATACACTAGATATGTGGTGTTTAGGTGTATACGAAATAGTTATGGAAATTATAATAAGTTTAGTGCTAGTGAGAAATTATTGTTAGATTCATGGTATATTAAACATAAAATAGTTTTTATGTATGGTATTAAATATAGCATATTATTAATGTCATGTTATTTGGTTTTTGGATATAAAAAAGGAATTTCATTATATAAAAGTCATTTTAAAGTAATTAACAAAAGACGTGATGTAATTAATGATATTCCTAAATAAATTATTTAAATTTAGATACTTAAAGCATCTAAATTTTTAATTATTCAATTTTATATTGTATCGACAAATTTTCGTCAATAGTAACTTCCACTTTTTTTGTTATTTTTTTAGTTATTTGGCCATTATTATTAAATAGTTCAAATTCTATATCTATGATTTCGTTTCCACTTTTCTTTGGTATTATATTAACATTAAATTGTGGGCTTGTATTATTTTTTGACTCATCGGTAATTATCAATTTAGCTATTTCTGAATCTATTTTGGTAGGGGCAGATATGTTTTCATTATTAGGATTTTCTATTTCAATTTTAAAATTAGGGTATTTATTTTCTATTTTATATTCTATATTTTGATAGTCCATAATACTTAATATTACATCAATAGTGGTATTGTATTTAGAATTGTCTAGTAGATCTTTAATAGAAAGTTTATCTTTACCATTTACTATTGCATAGAAATTGTCTTTGTCATAACATGTAAAATAATATTTATATGCTTCATTTTCATAAAAAAGATTGTTTTTAGTACATTTATTATCATGTTCAAAAGTTATAGTGGGACGATTTATTTCTTCATATTCAGCTTTTCTTTGATTAAATAATAATTTTCTATAATCTGATATTGAAATGAATAAAATTATTAATAATCCAATAAAAAATATTATTATAATTAATGATTTTTTACTTATTTTATTATGCTCAAAGAATAAAATGTTTTTAATTATTAAATCTATACTTTTAAATTTTAATATTAAATACATTAAGATAGCGCCAGAGGTATTGGTGTTAGTATAGATATATAGACACAAAAAGATAGAGAGTGATAAAATAAAAATCAACGAAAGGAAGTGTCTATAATGGCTAGAGGAAAACGCTATGATGAAGATTTTAAAAAAATGATAGTTGAATTATATACAGATCAGAAGAAACCAGCTAGTGAAATAGAACGTGAATA